>NZ_JACDUS010000011.1 GCF_013761005.1 Desulfosalsimonas propionicica | reverse complement strand
TTCTCGGGCCGCCGCCGGTCCGACCGATGTGCTTGAGTCTTCGATCAACTATCTGGGAATTTCAGTCTATCCCGGCATCTACCGGATGACCCAGATAAACCCGATAATCAAAACGGGCTAACCTATGCCTAACCTGAAGATCAAAAATTGTCAAATTAAAGCGAAAAACTTAAAAGCATAAAGAAGGCAGGCAGGCTGAAATTCTCCGTAATTTCAATAAATAATAAAGTAAATAGAAAGGCGTTAAAATTCCTAAAAATGCAGGGTTCTTGTGCTCATAACCCGAAGGTCAGAGGTTCGAATCCTCTCCCCGCTACCAATAAAATCAATTAGTTAAAAGGGTCGCATCAGCGACCCTTTTTTGTTTTTAGCTTTTTGTAAGCACTATGTAAGCAGATTCAATCAATAAAAAAGGCCGGATGGACACCACCCGGCCTTTCGCTCACCTTGAACAGCCTTTGCCGGAATTGACAATCACGATTCCCTATAAGGCACAACCGCCGGCACTAAAAGCCCTTCTTAATTTTTCAGTTCATACGGCGGATCGCAAATCCTTTCTTCCCTCGCCGTTGTATAAAACACCGGGAACTTGAGTATCTTCGCTGGGGTTCGCTTTCTGATTATTGCCATTGCCCGGCCCATCTGCTATTTGCTATTTTCAAAAAGCAAAAGAAGTTTCACAATGGTGAGGACGTCCTTGTGTCCGGCTTCGGGGAGTTCAAGGGACAAGCCAAAAGCCCCAGAAAGGGCAGGAACCCGGCTACGGGTGATAATTTGATGATGGAGGGCCGAGGGGTGGTGACGTTTAAGCCGCCCGGCAGGCTGCGTAATCGGATTAATGGCAATTACAAGGGGGTTGATTCAGTGCGCCAACCTGTTCTGAGATTGGCCGGCCTTGTTTTCTGGGTTGGTATTTGCTTTCTGGTTGCCTGGGCCGGTGCCCTTGTATCGCCTGGCACTGCCCCTTCCGACTGGTATGATGCGTTAAACAAGCCGGCATGGAATCCACCGGGCTGGGTGTTTGGGCCGGTGTGGACCGCCCTTTACATCATGATGGGCGTCGCTGCCTGGGTCATCTGGGACAGGTTCGGATTCTTGGCAGCCAAAGCCGCGCTCGCCGCTTTTTTTATCCAACTGGTGTTAAACGGATTGTGGTCCAGAATTTTCTTCAGCACGCAGGAGCCGGGATGGGCGTTTTTTGAGATCCTCCTGCTTTTGGCCGCCATTGTTATAACAACCATATTGTTTTTCAAAAAAATCACCATGGCCGGATGGCTGATGGTTCCATATATGCTCTGGGTCGGCTATGCCTCAATTTTAAATGGCGCTATCTGGATGATGAACTGATTGTCTGGAAGATGGATGCGTCCTGGTAAACACCTCGCCGAGTTCGCCAGAGGCTCCTGTGTCGACAATCTCTCCTGGAGGCAGTCCGCACCCTTACCGTTTCTTAATTTTTATTTAGACACCAAGCATTTCCGGGCGAAACTCTCTGATAACATTTTTGCAAACTGCATAGTGCATACTGCGTCACACGACCGGAGGTGTTTTTTTAATAATATGAAAGAGCCTATATGGCAGCCCTTATTCCGGCAATGTGCACCGGAAAGGGTATTGGCTGGAGAGAGCCATGATAGCCGTATTCTGCAGCAGCAAATTTAAAAAGCTGTCAACTAAAAACCAAGTTTTCGGGTTTCGTGTAAACCAGCGCTCAGCCCGGGAATGTCGGCCGGCGGAATAGAAGGCTGTAAGTTTTTGCCTGAAAAAAGAATCCGGTTAACTCCTACAGACAGGAAAGACCCCAACCGTTATATTTTTTATCAAAGATGAAGCATTATACTGGTACTTGTTGCGGTGTTCTTCGGATCGGATTGTATTTGAACCGTGCAGACTTTTTCATTTATGCGGATGCTTTTTGCTTCATTTAAAATCAAAAAAACTGCCGGATAAATGAAAATATTTTATGATAAAGATCTTGTGAAAATATTTAAGGACCAAGACGTTCCCTGGGGAACAGAAAACATCCTGCTTGTAGACGATAAAAAGGCTAGCTCCCAGTATTGCAAGGTATTACTGGAATCCATGGGTTATAAGATCAACAGCCCGATGGACCCAAAAACGGCTCTGGCCAATTTTAGGAAACAACCCTATTGCTTCGATCTTCTGGTCACCGATTATAAAATGGAGCCCCTTAACGGCAGTATACTGGCTACGACTATAGTCGGTATCCGCCCTGAACTACCCGTTATCGCATTTACCGGGCATCCAGAAATGGCTTACCAGCATAACGTTTTCTGGTGTGTGATCCCCAAAACTTCCACCATAAGACAGATCGGCGTTGCAATCAGGCAGGTTTTAGACTCCGTTCGACCCCCTGTAATCAATAGCTTTGAATGAAGTGTTATTGACCTGCCTCTTTGATTTTATACAAATTGATATGTTCTGAATTAAAAATGCACACTTGCCACGACGTTCCCAAGTGCAGCCGCCTGTCAAAGATGATAGGGAAGCAACTTGTCAGCAATTCAGTCGGAAAACGGTAATATAGGAACGAATTTCGCCCTTGGTGCAAAGACGCGAGTGGTTTTTGCTGACGACCATAAAATATTTCGTCAGGCACTCGTCGGTGTAATTGAAGGTCAGGCGGATATCCACTTGGTGGGGGAGGCATCCAATGGCGAAGAAGCTGTTGATTTGGCAAGGAAATTCAATCCGGACTTTATTGTTATGGACATATCAATGCCCGGAATGAACGGCGTGGAAGCAACCCGCCAAATCAAGACGGAGTTACCCAGTGTGCGAGTGGTTGTTCTGTCGATGTACCAAGATAAACAGATTGCCCGGACCATGATAGAAGCAGGGGCAGAGGCATTTCTGACAAAATCTGTCTCAAGTGCTGAATTATTGCAAGCGATCCGGGGTTAAGAGGGAAGATTGAGATAGTTCTGATCAAGGCTGACTATGCTTGTTTTATTTTGAAGTGCCAAGAATGCAGCATGCCAACCTGGACAGTATTTCTGGGTCTTCCCAAATTTGGACCTTCAATCCGCCATTTTTCATAGCTCCCTAATCCGGAATACTGGCTGGGCATAGCCGCATGGTGGAATTTGAACGGGGGCTATGACGATTCATTATATTAATTGGCTTCTATACACCATTCTGGTGGTGTTTACCCGCGATATTGGCCCCGTGTCATCCCCGATTTTATGGATCGGGGATGACGCCTGTCATCTTCAAGTTGTTAAATCAATTCTTTAATTTCCGATTCGCTGAAGGCGCTGTTGAAAAGCTTAATCTCATCCAAATAACCTTGAAAATTGTGATAGTAGTCTTCCGGATTGAACCCTCCGATCGATATCACTTTATCATTGTAATAAAAATCCTCAGAAGTAAGATTATTGGTCTCATCGATTTTTTCGCCATTTAAATATAGAGCACCCTCCGATTCGTTAACATGTATGGTAGTCGACAAACATTTTTTCTCCCGCCCGGTGATCCTGGCGCATTACAGGCTCGATCCTGTGGCACCATTGACGGTAAAGATGCCAGAACTGGCTGTATTGATAGCTCTGGGGATTTTGGGCTTTATACTCATGCCATAAAAGCATGAGGGTCACTCCCTCCTTACGCCTGAGCTGCTTGTGGATAAAGGAAAAATCCAATGGCGGCCGCTGGTCCATGATTTCAGCAGAAACTTAACGGAACAGAAGCCGCTCCAGTTGCATGTCGTCCATATCATCGGCAAGGGGCCAGGAATTTCTCGCAGCTCTTGCGCATGGTTATTCTCACCTCTGGCATTAGTACCTCCCAAGTATGGTTATTGAAGGAAGGCACAACTTACCGTTAAAAAAGTTAATAAACCAGCCAATCTTTACTCTGAAAATGAATTCTACAAGGTGGCCGATATCTAATGTGGACCCCCAAAATGGGACAGTATGTTAAGGTATAGGAGATCGAATGAAAGGGGGTTCAATGAAGCGGAAAAAGTTCAGCAAGGAATTCAAGGCCAAAGTCGCCGTAGAAGCTCTCAAGGGTCAGCGTACGGTCAACGAACTCGCCCAGGAGTTTGGTGTTCATGTCAGCCAGATTAACAGGTGGAAAAAAGAGCTTTTGGAATCGGCACCCGAAGTTTTTGGCCAGAATAAAGAACGTGAAGCAAAGCGTATGGAGATGGAAAAGGACCAATTATACCGAAAAGTCGGGCAGCTGCAGGTTGAGATTGACTGGCTTAAAAAAAAGTTCGGACATCTGAGTTGACACTATCAGAAAAGCAGACAGCCGTAGAGCCGTCCCACAAACAACTGAGTATTCATCGGCAATGTGAGCTGGTTGGTTTGTCTCGATCCAGCTATTACAGGCAGCCAGCACCTGAAAGTGAAAAAAATCTGGAACTCATGAAGCTGATTGACGAAATATACACCAAGTATCCTTTTTTCGGTTCCAGAAAGATGCGGGATTATCTCAATCGCCAGGGTTACGGAGTCAACCGCAAACGAATCCAGCGACTGATGAGGTTGATGGGCCTGGCTTCTGCGGCCCCGACCCGTAAGCTGACTGTGCCAAACAAAGCCCACAAGGTTTATCCGTATTTGCTCAAGAATATGGATATCAACAGAAGCAGGCAGGTGTGGTGCTCTGATATCACCTATATTCGTTTAAAGCGGGGCTTCGTTTATCTCACGGTGGTTATGGATTGGTATAGCCAGTATGTACTTTCCTGGGAGATCTCAACTACAATGGACGACGGTTTTTGTACCAGCTGCTTGCAGCGGGCGATCAGACAATACGGATGTCCTGAGATTTTCAATACAGATCAGGGATCCCAATATACAGGAACAGCCTTTACCGGGATATTGAAAGAACATGGTATCGGCATCAGCATGGATGGCAAGGGTCGGGCAATGGACAACATAATGGTCGAACGGCTCTGGCGGTCCCTGAAATATGAGGATATTTATCTGAAGGATTATGAAAGCGTCCCGGAATTGATTGAGGGGTTGAGGGCATATTTTGCCTTTTACAACGATGAGCGGCCCCATCACAGCTTTGGCATCTTGACGCCAGCTGAGGTGTACCACGGAGCCGACAGGATGAAAAGGGCTGCATAACAGCCAGGCCGAGGCGGGCATGGCCGGGTGGCCCTCGCCTCGCTTTAGCTACTCGGGGCTCCGCTCAGCGAGGGCCACCCTACGCTGTGCGGTAGTACCCAAGCTGAGCGGAAAAGTTGTCTTGACTTTGGGGTCCAGCATAATCAATCGGAATGGATGGCCGGAATCATCGGGAATATGCACGCCCCGCAGCAACCTGGTTAGGATCCTGGTTTTAAGCTTTGCCGAAAGCCCCTTGGGTTTTTTTTAAACTGTAACCTATGTGTAACCATCTTTCCTTTATATATAAATAACTCAACTTTCTGGGAAGCTAAACAAGCTTTAAGTTTCCCAGAAAGTTGAGTCAGATGCAGGCCGCCCTGCAGGCGGCGGATTAAAACCTGAAAACCGGAGGGCAAGACCATGAGCGAAAGTTTTGAACCGACAATCATTGGGTTTTTCTGCAACTGGAGTGCATATGCCGGCGGGGATTTGGCCGGTGTCATGCGTATCCAGTATCCGCCCAACCTGCGCCCGATCCGGGTGATGTGCACCGGTATGGTGCATCCGGACCTGGTGCTGGATGCCTTTTCCCGGGGGGCTGACGGTATCCTTGTGATGGGGTGACATCCCGGGGAATGCCATTACCTGGAGGGTAATGAAAAAGCCCGGGCAAGGGGGGAAGCCGTAAAAATGGTCCTGGAGGATTCCGGCATTGATCCCCAGCGGTTTGCCATTGAATGGGTTTCGTCAGCCGAGGCCCCGCGTTTTGCAGAAAAGGTCAGCGGGTTTACGGAAACAATAAAGGCCCTTGGCCCCTGCATGGCCGATTTCCCCCAGCATGCGGCCGGTTACTAATGTTTGCAAGATTAGATTTGCATCTCGTTCAGGGTGAGCTCTGATTTTACAAGCCGAATTGGTCGCAAAGATAGATGGCACCGTAAAGAGTCCAATATCTGTGTTACGTGCAATTCTTTAGAATTTCATGTACTGCTGGTGCTCTGCATTCTTTGAAATTGCGCAAGCTTTGATCTTGAACTTTTACGGCGCCATATAAAATCAAACTTTTTATGAAATGGTCAAAAATAAAACCCTTTTTTTGAAACAGTAACCCCCGTGTAACCACCCTCCCTGTATAGTCCCTGTAAAGCCGGTGTTGGTTTTCTTTTGGAAATCACCGGCACTTTTTGATTTAAAAAAGGGAGGATCAGGTTATGCAAAAAGTGATTATTGCTTTCATGGAAGATCTCTCGGAATACGGTCCGGAAGAGTTGTTTTTCAGGCGCCGGGCTCCCATGGCTGATAGCAGGAGCAAGGCAACAGTCGCAGATTTCAAAAAATTCGCCGAATCTTTTCCGGACTACCCGCGAGCCCTTTTATTTCTCGGACAAAGCCTTAGAGAGCAGGGAAAGCTGGCAGAGGCCCATTATTATTTGGGGCAGTATTACCGGGAAAACGGGGAACCGGAAAACGCCATGCTCCACTTCACACGGGCCCTGCGCGAAACCAGGCAACCAGTGCTTACCGAAAAAATCCACAAAGCGCAGAAAAGCCTGAAGGCCGAACAGGCAAAAAAACCGGGGCAAGACGAGAAGAACCGGTCCGAAGGCCTGGCAAAAACTTCATATTCGGTCAAAACGGAAAAACTTCATGGTAAACGCGCCCCGGCCTTGGGAAGCTAAGCGCAGGGCGGCGGAGTCTCTTCTTGTCACCCCGGCAGGTACGAATAAATCGGTATATTATGAAACAGGTGCACATTATGCAACCCATTTCAAAAGGCATCTAACATGGCTTTTATCCCGATTGCCGGAAAATGATGCAGTAGGCTATAGAATAGGGAGGACAGGCTTATGGTATATTTTATTTATGCATATCGGCCGGAAATAGGGAATGTTTTAAAGAATCGGTTGTTGTAGAGGGGGAGGTGTTTAAGTTTTCGGCCAGAGATTTTTTGCATCGCTCATAGGCTGCCATGGCCTTGGCTTTCTGGCCTAGTTGATACCTGGAGACCATGAGCCCACGGTAAAAAGGCTCCACCAAGCCATCTATTTTCAAGCCCCTTTCATAAAGGGAGATGGCCTCTTCCCATTGTTTTCTTTTTTGCCTGTACTCCCCCAATTGTTGGACTCCTTGGATAAACAGATGGTGAAGGTGTTCGCGGAGGTGAGTGGATAGGTGGTCCTCGGATTGAAAAAGCGGCCCTTTATAAAGATCCAGTGCCTTTTGGGTTAAAGCTGCAGCGTTGAGCAACTCTGTCTCGCCGGCTGCCGATCCCCAAGCACTGGTGGCTCTGGAAATCATACGTTCAAATATCCAGGCATCCACCCAGCAGTATCTTGTATCAAGTTTAATATTGCCGTGCCTATGCTCAATGGCTTCATGATAGCCGACTAACTTGCGCAGCCGGTGCAGGTTGGTTTTAAAGGCCCCATGGGCAGCATCTCCATCAGAGTCGGGCCAGAGCAGATCTGCGACCTGATTTTCACTCACACTGCGTCCTCCCAGGGCAATAATGGTTTTAAGCATCGCAAGCGGCTTTTCCTGGGCTTTTTTTGTAAATGACAGCGGACTTCCGTCTTTGATCAGCGAAAACCGTCCCAAGGTGTATATCCGGATCGGCCATGGCCAGTTCTCGATTTCCAGAGGCGGGCTTTGTGGAATCAGATTTCTCCTCAGGATCAGATCCTGCACATAGGCAACCTCGATGTTTTCCTCGAGCGCTTTGCAGCAAAGCCGTGCCATTGTATCTGATCGCCACAGCCAAGTGTTTACGTACTGCTGTGCTTTTCCGATGGCCATTGCCTTTTGCAGCGAATTGCGCGCAGCGGTTTCATCTCCGGCATCAAGGGCAAATTGAGCCTGTGTCAAATGGCAGCCAAACTCAATCTGATGGAATCCGACCCGGCTGGAAATAGACAGCGCCTGTTGAAGATATCTTGAAGCTTCAACAGTTTTACCGGATGCGTGCAATGCAATTGCCATCCCCTGATACCACATAGAATCGGTCATCGGCATGCCTGACTCTGCAACATATGCTTCGGCAGACTCGCCTTCAATCAATGCTTTTGAAAAATTCTTTTCCAAAAGTGCCTGCCAGATTTTTAATATTTTGAAATAAATAAAAATCCAATCAGAAGAATGGGCATATTGCGCCATGTTCCGCAGATGTTTATGCGCGCTGTCAAGATCTTCCGCGGCTAGGGCGCCGGCAGCGCCATGGCCCAGCACAATAGGAGATATGAGGTGAATTCCGGTTGCCGAGGCCAGGTCCAGAGATTTGGTAACAATGTTGCTGCAGGCCTCAAAATTATTGTTTAAAAAATAGTAAAAAGCTTCTGCATTCATCAAAGCAAGCAATGAAAAGGGAGGAATATTCGGAGATTGAACCATTTCCTGATACAATTCAATAAAATGCTCGGCTTCGGCCAGATTGCCCGAGAAAAGCCGATGCCAAGCCAATGCCACAATCACACGAAGCTTGATCTCTGCCGAAATATTTTCCTGAAGTATTGCCTGGCCTCGCTTTTCCCAAGTTTTGAATTCGGGGTGATCCGGAGATCTGAAAGTCAGGGAAAAAATAGCGACGGCAGAGAGTCTTCCCCGGACATCCAGGGAAGCCAGGGCTTCATATTGCCGGGAAAATTGGGTTAATTTCTGAATCCACTGGTCCAAGGGTTTAAAGCTGTCCCAGGCAACGGTTATCGAATAGAGAATCCCGCACAATGAAAGCCATATCCCTTCTGTATCTTTCTGCTCCGCAAAAAGGGAAAATGCTTTCTCAAAAAGCTCCCTGCCCTCGTCCGGATCAAAGCGGTGGCGGCAAACACCCAGCCAATACAATGCATAGGGATACTTAGAAAAAACCTCCTCCGGAAGGCGCCGCAGCCATTGTTCCAACGTCTGGTTCCGCCCTTGAATTACCAGCATTTCCGCCTGGCTGAGGATTAACCGGACCACCTCATGCGGATGGCCGGATTCAAGAAACAACTCAATGGCAGCTTCTGTCTGCCCCTCGGCTTCCAGCAGCCTCGCAGCCGCTTGCTTGAGCCTTTTCATGTGCTTTCCTGTAAAGGTCTGCGCCGCCTGGCTCTGCAAATATTCCCGGAACAATGGATGATATTGATATCTCGTTTCCCTGCCGGGAAATCTTTCCGTAAACCAATGGTTTTGCCTGATTCTGGACAGAATTTCCTCTGCATTATCCGTACCGGTAAGGTTTTGCGCCATTGTGGCGCTAAAGGTTGGCAGAACCGATGTGCTGAGCAAAAACTCCTGCGTTTCTTTGTCTGCTTTGTCAAATATCTCGCTGGTAAAATAATCAAATACCTCGCTGCCCGTGAATTGGGTAAAAGTTCCGGGATCAATGTCTTCGGTCTCTGCACGCTTTAACAGAAGGAGAAGACCGGCCAACCAGCCGTCGACCTTTTTGTGCAGTGAATCGATAACCACCTCAGATGGCGGGGTGCGGCTCAATAAACGGACCAGGTCCCTGGTTTCCTGTGGTTGCAGGCGAAGCGCTGGCCATCCGATCTCGGCGAGGAAATTGCTTGCCGCTGCCCTTGCCAGGATCGAGTGCGGTTCAGTTCGGCTTAAAATAAAGAGGTTTATGTCTTCGGGGATCATTGACAGGGCGTTGCGTACCACCTCATGCAGCTGAGATTCAGGCGGGGCGTCCTGATAGTTGTCCAACACAATAACTCCCGGTCTACCCAATTGCTCAAACAGCTGCTCGAAAAATCGCCGTGTGAAAGAGGAAATCCCAAGTGCGTATTCCGGGGTCAGAAAGGGCAGATCTTTTTCCTCACGGCCAAGCGCTTTGCCTGCCACTCCCAGGTAATAGAAAAATGCGGCGATGTCCGAGTCGCCTTCATCAATTTGATACCAAAGGCAGGGAAGCTGGTTTTCCTCTATGTAGCTGGCAATAAAAGTTGTCTTACCCGAGCCGCCCGGCCCGCAGATCCAAGTGGCGGCATAGGCCCGCGTGTCATCCAGTAGGTCAAAAAGTCTTTTGCGTGGCAGAACCTTCTGGAGACGAGGCTTGGTGATCTTGGCCAAGGAAGTCGACTCCGGTTCCATGAAAATTTCCTTTTGATAATTGTTGCAAGGAACCCGGTGGCAGAACATATAAGGAGGAGAATGAGAGCAGCAAAGAGCAGTAAGGATCAGCAGGAAAAAAATGAGCAAGCACAGTTAGGCACTTGTAATAATATATATTAATACCCGGGATGAATTTGGATGTCAACAAGAAATAAAAGGATTTGTAATAGCCCTTTCAGGATATCGGTGTCTTTAAAAACGGCATTTGCTTGGCTATATTTTTTTATCAGGGTAAAAAGCACATTGGTTGTACCGGACGCTTGGCTATAACGGGCCACATATAGAAGCTCGTCGAAGAAGAGCTTCTCCCGGTGAGTGACGACATAACTTGCATCCATACAACATTCCTGGGTCTTATGAGAAATGCACCTTGGTTTTGGCTGTCCTCGGGAGACAAGAAACAATAAACCGGTTTTTTATTACAACGTTACGGCAAATGGTGTAACCCAAAAATTGACAACAACACAGAATATCGAACAGGAGAAAGATCGTGAAGCGGTTTGTTCACATTGATCAGAACTACTTCAAAGACGAAGACACGGTTTGTTATTGCTTCCGTTATACAAAAAAACAAATTGAACACGATTACAGAGCTAATGGAAGATCCACGATTCTGGAAAAAATAAGGAAGGAAAGACAATCCGGCGGATGTGATTGTGTTTCGAAAAATCCAAAGGGTCGCTGATGCATTGCTGATATCCACCAGGTGGTGGGTAATGCTAAAAAAAACTTTGATTAAGGCCGGGTCTTTCTTTCCGTCGGGACCAAATTGAACGCATACCGACAGGCTTGACCGCCTTCGGGTTCCATTCCCGCCGAAGCACTTCTTGCCATCGGTATCAGGATTCCCAGGCATCGACGAAATTGCACCCTGTATTCACCATTCTTCAGTTCCGCCAACTCCGGAATACTGCCCGGGCCTGATTGGAATGGCATGTTCCAATCACTTTGAGAATTCGAAAGTCTTCCTTGCTTCATAAATTCTCATTTCAATAGCAGGCAAATGTAGAAGCTAAGATTTCCACCCCCTCAAGGTTTCTGAGATGCTGTCAAAAGCTTATTGACGTGACGAAAAAGATATGAAATTGTACTGAATAGTCAGAATAATTTTTTAGCCTCAGGGGTAACCATGGCCGTACAGAATAAAGCGAAAACAGCGCGAGGAGAAAATAGTCGGCAACGGATCTTGGAAAGCACGTGGCAGCTGATCGGAAAATCGGACAGCAGAGAGGTTACGCTGGATCAAATTGCAGATGTTTGTGGAATATCGAAAAGCAGCATACTCTGGCATTTCGGCAGCAAGGAAGCCCTCCTTCTGGAGGTCGCGGACAACATATTCCGTGATCTGGAAAAATTATTTATAGAACAATGCCCCCCGGATTCGTCCATCGGCGAACGCTTTGCGTTTTTTCTGAATAACTACGAAGACATGCTCAATGCAACCCCTGAAGCCCCAAGAATCTTTTTTTCCTTCCTTTTCAACAATCAATTCCGAGAAAAAATAAATAATAAAATCCGAGAGATTTATGAATGGAACCGGGAGACATTTTGCGAGCAGTTTAATTTAACAGAGAACCAAGCTGTAATTCTGCTTGGAATGCTTAACGGAATCGTAATTCAAGCCAATGTCCATCCTGAACGCATCAAAATTAAGGAAGTTTTTGACGAATTGAAATCGCTGGTAAAAAAAATCCTTTAAACCGCGGTCGATTTTAGTAAGCGCTCTTCGTTTTTCGGTGGAGGGGCTCATAAATTTCAAAATCCAATACAGGGAGGGATTATGGACGATAGCGGTAAAATATGGAGAGATCAAAACGGGGTTTGCCATATTGGCGGGGCGGACAAGCCAGAGGCGTTTCGTCTTATGGGGTATGCCCACGCGAAAGACAGGGGTATGCAGATGCTTGTCATGCGAATATTGGGCCAAGGAAGAGCTTCGGAAATTCTTGATTCCAGCGATGAGATGCTATCTGTGGACAAGTTTTTCCGTCGCATGAACTGGGCGGGTACGGTAGCAGAGGAAGTCGGCAAGCTCACCGCAGAGGCAAAAGAACTCAATGAGGCCTATTGCCAAGGAGTCAATGCGGCATTTTCTGAAAAAATCCCCTGGGAGTGCCGGTTGTTTGGCTATAAACCAGAGCCTTGGCGGGTTGAAGATTCTATTCTGTTTCTTCGCATGATCGGCTATCTCACCCTAGCTCAGTCCCAGGGCGAAATGGAACGGCTGCTGATTGAAATGGTCCAGGCGGGCATGGATAGAGAACGGCTCAATGAACTGTTTCCGGGGATTCTCGGGGGTATGGACATGGATCTGATGAAGAAAGTGCGCCTCGAAGAGCGGCTTGTCCCTCCGGCATCTCTTTGGAATATCGCTGCTCCCGTGATGATGGCTTCAAACAGCTGGGTGGTTTCCGGGGAAAAAACCGCTTCGGGCAAGCCGATTCTGGCAAACGATCCGCACCTGGAGATCAACCGGCTGCCGAATGTTTGGTATGAAGTTGTAATGAAAGCAGGTGACAGGCACGGTATTGGCGCCACCATGCCGGGCGTGGCCGGGCTTTTGATCGGCAAAACACCGGAGTTGGCATGGGGGGCCACATATCCGTTTTCGGATTGCACGGATTCCTGGATAGAGAAATGCAAAGACGGGGCGTATTTCCGGGAACCAGATGAATGGGTGCCTTTTCAAGCAAGAGAAGAGATTGTCAAAAGAAAGAAAAAAGATCCCGTAAAGGTTACTTTCTACGAAAATTCGCACGGTACGCTCGAAGGGGATCCGAACGAGGAAGGCTACTACCTTGCAACAGCATGGGCCCCGGGATCTGCAGGCGCGGCCACGAACAACAAATTTGTCGAAATTTTTGACGCAAAAACCGTTGAACAGGGAATGAAACTTTTAGGAGAACTTGAGGTTTCTTTTGACTGGGTGATTGTCGACACCCGGGGTAATATCGGATACCAGATGTCAGGCTTGGTGCCCAAACGGCGGGACGGGATCTCCGGGTTTGTCGCCCTGCCCGGTTGGAAGCCTGAAAATGCCTGGCAGGGTTTTGAAAAGCCAGAAGACCTGCCGCGTTCTTATAACCCGGAATGCGGATACTTTGTCGCGGCAAATCAGGACAAAAATGAGTATGGTGAAGCGGATCCGACCAATGTGGGGATGGGAGCCTATCGTTCCGATCGGATAGCACAGGTGCTGGCGGCAAATGACAGGTTGACACGCGAGGACATGTACCGGCTGCAGTTCGATGTCTATTCCATCCAGGCAAAGGAATTCATGAAGATTCTGGCCCCGCTGCTTCCCGACTCCCGGGAAGCTGAGATCCTGAAGAACTGGAATTTCGAATATGACGCGGATTCTAAAGGCGCCTTCATTTTCGAGGAATTCTACCGAAACCTCTATCGCGAAGTTTTCGGCAAAAACGGCTTCGGCAGCGATGCGGTCGATTATATGTACGAACATACCGGCGTCTTTACCGATTTTTATCTCAATTTCGACCGCATACTGCTATCCGCTCAGTCAGCCTGGTTTGGCGGCAGGACAAGGGAGGAGATTTATCGCCGGGCGGTTGAAGATGCACTGACAAATCCGCCGAAGAAATGGGGCGAAACGCGAAAGGTTCTTTTGAAGAATATCGTATTTGACGCAAAAATGCCGAAATTTTTCGGATTTGACCGCGGGCCGATCACACTTGTCGGTGGGCGGGCCACGCCGCACCAGGGGCAAATTTATGAAAGCGGCGGCCGGCAAACCACTTTCGCGCCTTCCTACAGAATGGTCATTGATATGGCAGAGGCGGAAGTTTATACCAACATGGCCGGCGGACCATCTGACCGCAGATTTTCCAAATGGTACTGCTCGGACCTGGAAAACTGGCAACTGGGTCAGTATAAGAAAATATCTGTAACTCCGGATCAGACGTATATTTCGTTCAAATAATCTTGAATTTTAATGGGTCCAGCATGAGCACTTCTCGCCATGAAATGCTGCATTGCGGGACCTTCTGGAGCCTGTATCTTGATTCTGCTATTCCGCAGTGCCCGGAATCCGCATTCATAGAAGTTCTAAAACCACAATTTTCCAATTCAATAACAGTTTTTTGGATGAACACGATTTAAATGAGAGCAGGTAGGGAAAATGAAAATATTGAAAGGGGGAATTTTTATTTTATTGCTGCTTGTTGTGGGCGGCTTTGTATCGTTCCAGATTTTCTTTCGCTCCGCTATACCGGATTATTCCGGAAGCCTGAAGGTCTCGGGGTTGTCTTCCCCGGTGGAGGTGAAAACTGATGAATACGGGGTCCCTCATATTATTGCGGAGAATGAAGCCGACCTGTTTTTTGCCCAGGGCTATATAACGGCGAGGGAACGCCTGTTCCAGATGGACACCACGCGCTTGGCAGGAAGAGGGGAGCTGTCCACGCTGTTTGGTGAGGCGACTTTGGATAAGGATCGATTCCTGAAAACTGTAGGATTCTATCGCATGGCCGAAAAAAGCTGGAAGGCCATGTCAAAGGAAACCAGGGGTGCAGTGGAGGCCTATACAGCCGGGATCAATGCATATATCGAAAATATGGCCAGCCTGCCCAGGGAATATATATTCATCGGGGCTCGGCCAAAACCGTGGGAACCCGAGGACTGCGTGACCACGGTTTTGCTCATGTCCTACAGTCTCACCCGTTCAAAACGAATCGACCTGGCGATGCACCAGTTGGGCCGGAAGGCAGGACTTGAAGTGCTTTCCGCACTGCTCCCGCAGTACCCGGATTTTGCCCCCACCTTAACCGGCCAGGATCTGGCGCCGCCAAAACAGGACACGGACGAAGCCATGCGCGAGCTCTCTGCTAATACAGCAGGCGTCGGGGGTGGCCTTTTCTCCGGACTTCCGGAGTTTGCCGCCAGCAACTGGATGATTTTTTCCGGCAGCATGACAGATTCAGGCAAGCCCATATTCACCGGCAGCCCGGATCTCAAGCCGACACTGCCCGCCCTGTTCTATCTCGTGCACCTCAAGGGCGGCAGATATGACGTAATCGGCGGCTCTCTGCCCGGAGCCCCGGGCATCAGCGCATTGGGATTTAACGGCGATATAGCCTGGAGTGCAGTAAACGGCCGGGGAGACGAGCTGGACTATTTCGTGGAAAAGATCCATCCGGACGACACCGGCAAATACCTCACTGAAAACGGTTATAAGGATTTCCGGATCATCTGGGAGACCCTTAGAATTAAGACAGATAAGGGCATCCGTGAAGAGCCTCTTGAAGTGAAAATCTCCCGGCACGGACCCGTCATCTCCGGGGTTATGCCTGCTGCGCCGGAGAATTGCGCCATGCAGTGGTCTGCTTTTGACGTGGTTTCCAGGGACATCGAGGGTTTGCTTGCCATGAACCGGGCAAAGAATTTCAGTGAATTCAGAAAATCCCTGAAGCTTGTCAAAACGGTCAACCTGGGGATCGGCTATGCAGACAGCAGGGGGAATATCGGCTGGCAGTTTACGGCTTCTGTTCCCATCCGCAAAAAGGGTCAGGGCAGTGTGCCTGTGCCGGGCTGGACCGGTGAATATGACTGGACAGGGTATGTGCCCTATAAACGCCTGCCCTGGGATTATAATCCAGAGAACGGCTGCGTGGCCTCTTTTAACAATGAACCCGGCAATTCAAAAGATTTTCTGACCCACTATTACCTGTTCGAGCGGGCGATTCGTTTTCGGGATATAATGGATCAGCGGTCCGGAGAAAAAGTCTCCCTGGAAGACGCCAGGCAAATGCAGCTTGATACGGTTTCACCGGTGGCCCGGAGATGGGTGCCCCATATTCTTGAGGCCTGCACGGCGCCAGATTTACAGAAAGCAGCAGATCTTTTCCGATCGTGGGATTTCCGCATCGTCAGAAACAGCGCCGCGGCAACGCTGTTTAATGCCTTTTATTCCAAAATGATGGAAAACACCTTGGCAGACGAAACAGGGCAGGAAACCTGGGATGCGCATCTGCGCCTGTCCTACCTTTACTATGTACCGGATCTTCTTTTGACAAAAATCCATGATGCGGGCACGCATGCATTTTATGATGACGCCGGAACGCCTGACAAAAAAGAAAGCCGCAATGATATCATTCAAAAAAGCATGCGGGATGCCATGGAGCAGTTATCGGCAAGGCTTGGGGAAAACCCGCAGAAGTGGCAGTGGAAGCGGGTGCATACCATGCATTTCGAGCATCCTCTGGGCAGCAAAATCTGGTTTTTGAATCTGGATCCCATACCCACCGACGGCTCTCATCATACAATCAATTCCGGCTTCTGGGACAACAGGAGACCCTTTCGGATGGATTCGGGCGGGGTAATTCGCATGGTGGTCGATTTCGCGGATATCGAGAACTCAACCATGATCAGTCCGCCCGGACAGTCGGGTCATTACATGAGCCCGCATTTTGACGACACCGCCCAAATGTGGGCCGACGGCAAGCAGATCCCCATGCACTTTAACTCTTATGAGAACCTGCCGCGGCAAATGGTTCTGGAACCTGCTGTGAATAAGTAATTAAAACCACATAAAATTAAGGCAAACAATTATGTAAAGCAAGAATAAGTTTCTTTTCCGATCCACCCCCTCAAGGACAAATAGTGGCTACCCCCGTGAGCCCACCATGCTTGCCATTGGGGACAGCATTTCCGGGCACCCACGAAACTGAACCTTGAATCCGTCATTACTCTCTTCCGACAACTCCGAAATACTGGCAGGGCATAGCCGTATTTTCCCTTTCAAGTTATCACAACGAAATGAAATTTTTTTTAAAGATCTGTTAAAAATATTTGACACTCCGTTTTTTTGGAAGCATATAAAAATTATGATAAAGCCAAACCAATCGTGAGATTGGGACGGAAAGTCACGGGTCTTTTCGGTAACGGTTTTTCCCTGCTTCGGTTTTTGAGATAGCCGGACTGCCAATATTTTGGTGGTTCGGCTTTTTTTATGCGCTACAGGTATGCAGATTCGCTCCGATAAAAAATAAAAAATATGAATTCAGATAGTTAAAATTATAGACATAAACAGGAAACCAAAGAGAGGAGGTGAATAATGGGCTTTGTAAAATCATTTGAAGAAATCATGGCAAACACCAAGGAAGCCAGAGAAATTTACAATGCGGAAATGATAACAGTATTTTGGGAAACTACGCCGGAAATCATCTCAAACCTTTTGCCTCCTCCGCTTAAGCCTGCAACGGCACCTGTTGCAATGGCGTTTGTGGGAGATTATCCAACCACCAATTTTGATGTCACCTACAAAGAAAGCGCTTTGTTTATAAATGCCGAATATGAAGGAGAGGAAGGGTATTATTGTCTGTCTATGCCTGTGACAAACGATATGGCCATGGCTGGAGGGCGGGAACGATTCGGATTTCCCAAGAAAATGGCAGAAATTCATTTTGAAAAAATGGACAATAGATGTCTGGGATGGACAGAGCGACGCGGCGTTCGAGTAATGCAAATTAATGTAACGCTTACAGGTTCTTTCAGTGATTCAGCCGTTCAGGACAGGCTTATAAAAAACCGACAAGAAAAAGATGGTTCCTTTCAAAATATTTTTTATAATTTTAAACACTTCCCTGCCCCCGAAGGCTCTGCTTTTGATTACGACCCCCGCTTGGTTTCTCAGATAACGGTCGCCAAGCCCAAGGAACTCCAACTCGGGGAGGGCACGATTACATTCAATGCTTCGAATTATGATCCCTGGCATGAGGTGGAGGTGGTAAGAATGCTTGGTGCAACCTACATGGAGGGCGACATTGCCATTCTTAACGGTAAAGTCGCGGCGGAAACCGGATTTATGGACCTTCTTCCCTTTGCTTTTCTCAAGTGGGACATGAAATGATGCACTTGCTATTATATAGGATCTGATTGGTTTTCACGCTGTGTTTTAAGCCCTTTATGGTCATCAGCCCCGAAAGGCGGTTTTTTCCTTTACCAGAGGCCGATTCGAACCCTTGAAACAGGGATGCCAACCCAGAGAATATTCCCGGCCACCCTGGAATTTGCATTTTGATTCTGGCAATCCTCTTGGGGCCGAGAGCCGCATTACTGGCGGGGCATAGCCGTAGTCCTTTCACGTAACGACGAAGCTCACCGGCGGCATACTTTCCACACCCCTTTTTGCCGGACAGCGAATAATTTCTCATGGGGTGCTATGGATAAGTAAAAATATCCGGGTCAACGTTTAACGCCCTGAGATACTCCAAATGCATGGAGCGCAATGGATAAGCCAGCTGCCTTTTGTCACCTATTTTGACTACCGATACGCTTGCAAACTTTGTAGTCATCATAAACGCTGTTGTTTTTTTCGTTGGGCGGTTCTCCCAACCGGGTATCGCCTGACCCGTGCTTTCGATGTATTTGCGCATACTGCGCTCAATCAGTCGCCAGATCAGAAGGGCAATCAGAAGAACCAGGCCGAGGACTTCTATACGTTTGGGATTTTTTAAAAAGATGCTGTTAACGATCACCGGGTCCTTGAGAAAACCGAAATTTTGCTCAATGCCATGTTGGTTCTTGTAGAGTTGAAGCAGGCGTTTTGCTGACCATTGTCCAAGTTCCGATTTTTCTGCCATGTTGGTGATCAAAACAAAGCACCCGGCCTCCAGGCGCAGAGGGGCAATGGCATCAGGATCTTGCCTGATTTGGATTTCCGGGCGGTATTCGTAGCCCCTGGGCTGGCGGGATTGGTCTTTTGGGGGTCGGCCCCGGGCATATTTGGCGACTTTTTTGATTTGCGTTTCCACTCGGTGATAGCTGCCGATGGCAGCCCCGGCAAGCTTGTCTGCTGCAGCCTGGGCGTCGGGTTGGCAAAAATATGAAGTGGATGCCTCTTTGCAAATGGCCTCCAGTTCTTTGCGCTTTTCAGTCAGCAAGCGATCAATGCGTTTATGCCGTCTTTTGTCATGGGCACTGGAGTGAACCACGATGGCTCGATAGTCCCGGCCGTTGATGGTGATGGTGGTTTCATATATTTGATAATGGGCAGGCGGGCGCTTGGTTGTGCCTGTTGATTCTGAGATTGCACCGATATCGTGCCACTGGTCGGATTTGACGGCTTCTTTGATTGCCCGGCTGCATTCGGCGTAAGTTGCAGGAAGCCTGCTGACAAATTGGGTGCCGGTGTCAAAGGCTGAATCGGCCACATACACAAAAGCTCCCGGCTCAAGATGGTGACGGGCCATGTGGCGGGAGATATATGTCAGCAGTTCGTTGTTTATGGTTTTATCCGATGCGTTGCCGTCTTTTGGGGAACCAATGACCGGGATATTTCGGTCCACGCAGGGCATTGAGATCAAAAACTGTTTAAAATCCGGCCGTTTGTCCTTGCAGTGGCCGTAAGTGATCGCAAAACCGGCCGGCTGTCTGATATATAATCAAAACCAATGAATTCCACCACGGCTTTCACCGAAAAGTGCAGCCCCCAAAAGTGCCGTCGCTGACGAAGAGATTTTGCCTTTTTGAAAACAATGATATAAAATTGTTGATTTGACATCAATTAAGGGACAGAATGTATTGTTAAAGCAGTCTATCGGCAAAAAGGATTACGCGTGAATGAAAAAGATCATGGTGGTAGACAACCATCCGGTTATGCAGCAGTTTATGAGCAATCTGCTCGGCAGAAAAGGCCATGAGGTCATTGCTGCCGCAGACGGGCTGTCGGCCATCCAGATGCTGGAAAATCTGCGCCCGGATATTTTCTTCATTGACCTGATCATGCCCAACATCAGCGGGGACAAGCTTTGCCGGCTGCTCCGCCGGAACCCGGATCATGAACAGAGTTTTATCGTGATGCTTTCGGCCATTGCCATGGAGCAGGAAATGCATCCGGAAAACCTGGATGCAGACATGATCCTTGCCAAGGGGCCCTTTGACCGGCTGACCGCCAATGTGGAATTTATCCTGGAACAGATCGAAACCGACGGGGGCCTGCAGCTCAGGGGGCAGGTCATGGGCCGGGATGAACTCTTTGAACGCCAAATCAGCAAAGAACTGCTGGCATCCAAACAGCATTCCGAAACAACACTGCAGCACATGTCCGAGGGCCTGCTCGAGCTTGTTGGCGAAGGCAAAATCGTCTACGCCAACCCGGCGGCTGTCAGTATTATGGGCAGAAAGGAACAGGACCTGCTGTCCTGCGACTTTATCACCCTTTTCCGGGATGCTGACCAGCCCATTGTACGCAAGCAGCTCGCAGAAGCCGCGCGCCGGGAAAAAGAAATCATTTTCTCTGAAGATCTTGCCATCAACCAGAGGCGGGTTTCGGTGAAAATCATCCCCGTACCCCGGGAAAACCAGAGCCGATCCTTTCTGGTGATGCTCCACGACATCACCGAACAGAAACAGGCGGAAGAAGAACTGCGATACTTAAGCTTTCATGACTCCCTGACCGACCTTTATAACCGGGCCTTTTTTGAGGAGGAAATGAACCGGCTGGCCCGTCAGCGGCACCTGCCGCTGGGCATCATTGTCTGTGACATCAATGGATTAAAACTGATCAACGATACACTTGGCCATCAAAAGGGCGATGAACTGCTGCGGGTCGCTGCCGGCACCCTCAAAGCCGCGTTTCGTTCCAGCGATATCCTTGCGCGCATAGGCGGAGACGAATTTGCTGTTCTTCTGCCCGGCAGTGAACAAAAAGTGGTCCAAGACCGCATCCAGCGCATTGCCAGGGAAATTGAAAAGCACAATGCCGCCAATCCGGACCGACACCTCTCGTTTTCCATCGGCCATGCCGTACGCACGAGCCTTCCCATTGACATGCAGGCCCTGTTCAAGGAAGCCGACGACAACATGTACAAAGAAAAACTCAAACATCTCCGGACCGGCAGCACCCGGATACTGCAAAGCCTTCTGCAGGCACTGAAGGAAAAAGACTATATCCGGGAAGGCCATACTCAGCAGCTCAAATTTTACGTATCAAAAATAGCTGAAAAGATGGGGCTTTCCAGTGAAAAATCCCGCAACCTGCAGTTGCTCGCCCAATTCCATGACCTTGGCAAAGTGGGCATCTCCGACCGTATCCTGTTTAAATCCGAAACACTCACTGCAGAGGAATACCAGGAGATGAAACGCCACTGTGAAATCGGCCATCGCATTGCCCTGTCGTCTCCGGATCTGGCACCGATTGCCGATTTGATCCTAAAACACCATGAATGGTGGAACGGCAGGGGATATCCCCTGCGCTTAAAAGGCGGGGAAATCCCCATTGAATGCCGGATTCTTGCGGTGGCCGAGGCCTATGACATCATGACCAACCAGCGACCTTACCAGGACAGCCGATCCGGGCAACAGGCAATGGAAGAACTGCGGCGGGCAGCCGGCACCCAGTTTGACCCTGCGGTGGTCGAGATATTCATAGAGGAGATCAAACCTTGATAAGCCTATAAAAAGTCTGATTATAGACCCTGCAGAAAAAAGGAGGAGCATATGAATCTTTTCGTGGATCGAATGATCCGGGCAGCCAAGCTCGACATTCATCTATATGAGGAAGTGGAAGCAGACAAAAGCGCCATGGGACAAGCGATAGGCGTTGTGGTGCTCTCCAGCCTGGCAGCCGGCATCGGGGCCATCAGCGTTCAGGGCGCCAGCGGAGTTATTGTGGGCACCATTTTTGCCCTGATCGGCTGGTTCATCTGGGCGTTTTTAACCTATGTCATCGGCACAAAACTGCTGCCCGAGCCGCAGACCCGGGCGGATTACGGAGAACTGCTGCGCACCATCGGGTTTTCCAGTTCCCCTGGCCTGATCCGGGTACTGGGGATCATACCCGGCCTGCAGAGCATTGTCTTTCTGGCGGCCGGCATCTGGATGCTGGTTGCCATGGTCATTGCCGTGCGCCAGGCCCTGGATTATCACAGCACCTGGCGGGCCGTTGGCGTCTGCCTCATCGGCTGGCTGGTCCAGATCCTGCTGTTGGCCCTGGTATTTGCTGCGATCGGCGGGGGGATGCCCGATACCCAATAAAAACAGATGGGGGGTTATCCTTGATTATGGTCTTTTGCACGAGTCAAAAAGAGATTTTGCTGCCATCATTTATCGCAAGACTTTCATCAAGGTTTGACCCCATATTCCCGGCGAGCATTTCTTCGATTATGTTTCTGTCCCGGGGCGGGGCAAAGTAGTAGCCCTGCCCGAAGGGGCAGTTCATGCCCTGGAGCTTTTCCAGTTGGTCGATATCCTCGATGCCTTCGGCCATGGCCTTGAGATTGAGCTTGGCGCACAACTCCAGCATGGAGGCCACGATGTTGTAATTGGTCAGGTTGCCGTTGATGTTATCAATGAGAATCTTGTCGATTTTCACCAAATCGATGGAAAACTGATTCAGGTATTTCAAAGAAGAATAGCCGGTACCGAAATCATCAATGGAGATGCATATCCCAAGGGTCTTTAATTCACGAATGGTTTTAACCGCCCGCTCCATATCGTCAATAAACAGGCTTTCAGTGATCTCCAGGTTAATGTTTTCCAGCGAAAGCCCGGCGTCGCGGGCCATGGCCTGAATATCGGCCGCCAGATTGCTTTGCAGCATCTGCTTAACCGAGAGGTTGATGCTCAGGCACAGATCTCTTGCTGAAGCAAAGTTGGTCTTCCATGCTGCAAAATCGGCAAATGCCATTTCAAATATTTTCCGGCCCAGGGGAATGATCAGCCCGGATTCCTCTGCAATGGGGATAAAGCTGTTGGGCGGGATAATGCCCAACTCCGGGTGCCGCCACCGCACCAGGGCCTCCACCCCGTAAAGACGGTTTGTGGCAAGATCCATAAGAGGCTGATACTGAACGAAAAATTCGTCTTTCTGGATGCCGGCCTGAAGGTGAGTTTCCAGGACCAGGCGGCGCTCGATCTCCCGGTCCTGAATCTGGTGGGCGTAGACCACCTGGTTTCGGCCCTGGCGCTTGGCCTCATACATGCTCATGTCCGCCAGCCGGATGGCATCGGCATGACCGGCCTGGCTCTCGCTGCTGATTAAAATCCCCATGCTCAGGGTCATGACAATTTCATGGCCGGCAACCGCCAGGGGATCGGCAAACTGCTCCAGGATTCGCCGAGTGACCATGTCGCAGCACTCCTTGTCCCGGATGTCTTCTAAAAGGATCAAAAACTCATCGCCCCCGAACCGGGCCACGGTATCGACTTCGCGCACGCTTGACAAAATGCGCTCTCCCACCTGAATCAGCAGGTCATCGCCCACATTATGACCTAGGGTATCGTTGACCGACTTAAATCGGTCCAGATCAACAAACACCACGGCGAAATTATAACCCTGATACCGCTTTTTTTTCTTGATCGCCTGCTTGAGCCGGTCCTGAAACAAAACCCGGTTGGGCAGATGGGTGAGCGGATCGTGAAAAGCCTGGAACTGCAGCTGTTTTTCCGCTTCCTTGATGGGCGTAATATCGGTAAAGGAAACAATGTATTGGTTTTCCAGGCCCAGAGGGGAAATCTTGAGAAAAACAGTTCTTTTTTCCCGGGTGCGGCTTTCAAACTGGTATTCGGTGGGGGTGTCCAAAGGGTCTTTTTCCGCTGCAGACAAAATCCCTGCAAAACCGGTGCGGCCTTCGCAGGCCAGAAACTCGGCAATGTTTCGCCTGCCTGCCAGGTCTTCCCGCTCCCATCCCGAGAAAGCCGCAAACTCGCTGTTCACATAAACAATGGTTCCCTTCTGGTCAACCACAATGGTTGGATTGCCGGTGTTTTCAAATGTATTTCGGTAAAGGATTTCAGACTTGGACACCTGAAGGTTTTTTTCCAGCAGTTCTTCGTTTTTCTGCCGGATCAATTGGTAGAGCTCAAAATTTTCCAGGGCATATCCCGTAGCCTTGATAATAATCGTGGTGATCTTGTCGACAATACCTTTTTCCAGGACACTGGTTTTGACAAAACAGAAAAAAACACCGTAAATTTTCGAGGTTGTGGCAGCGGCATGAATCAATACCTGGTATTTGCCGTCATGGCTGCGGACGGTCTGGGTCCGTTTTTCCCGAAACGCCAGGGCCAGCGCCCCGCGGTCAATTAAATCCTCCACTGTCCGGCCGACGTAATCCGCCCGGCCCGGATCATCGAGATGTTCCAGCGCAATGTCAAAATGGGCTTCATCAACAGCGTAAAAGGCATAAAACTCTATGGCCACCATCTGCCGCAAGCCCTGCAAGGAGCGTTCAAGAATATCCTTGCGGTTTTTGAACTTGGTCACGGAGGTCTGATAGTCGCCCAGGGAAGCGCACAATTCCAGCGCCGCCATGGCATTGCCGGAAATGGCTTCAAGCCGGTCACCAGCGGTCAAATCCATTGCCTTACTCAATTCGTCCATAAATAATCTCAAATATGTCAGCGAGTTGAAAATCAATCTCATGGGCCATGGAATGCAGGATCTCAGGATCGAGGTTCAGGTTCTCAGATACCTCCGGTTCCATGACAGGGACAAAAAACTCGCCGCTGTTTCCGATCTCCAGGGCATTGACTATGATATCGGCCAGATTGACAATGGCGGCTTCAAAAAAGGATTTCTGGGTTGCGGGAAAATGGTGGTACTGGATCATGTTGACCAGCCGGTCCGGAAGGTTCCAGTGCCGTGCAAGGGCTGCTCCGATATGGGAATGATCCGAGCCGAAAACCTCTTCTTCGGCTGTAAAAAGAAACAACTCCTCGCATTTTACCTGTCTGAATATCTGAAAATACTGCTCCGGCAGGTTCTGAACCAGAATCAGGCGGCCGATGTCATGGAGCAGCCCGGCCACAAAAAAGCGCTCCGCCTCGATGCGCTGGGGAAAGTAGCCGGATATCAGCCGCGCTGCGGTTCCGCAGGCAATGCTGTGCTCCCAGAAAGAGGCCATGTTAATCAGCCGGGAAGGGATGTTTTTAAACAGCGAAACGGCTGAAACCCCGCTGACAATGGTCATCAGCTGGTTGGTCCCGATCAGTGCCAGGGCCCATGTCAGGGTATCAACTTTTTGACGAAGACTGTAGAAACTGCTGTTAACCAGCTGCAGCACCTTGGCCGAAAGGGTGGTATCCTTGCTCACAATGCCGGCAATGTCATCCAAAGAGGCATCCGGGTTATTGATGGCCGAAATGGTCTTGTAGTAAATATCCGGCAGAGTCCCCAGGCGCAGGGTTCTGTGGATCAGGCTTTCCACGTTGACCTTCTGCGGGCGTGTGCGCACAGGCTTTCTTCCTGAATCCGGCCGGTCCTGCAGGTGCTTGTATCCGGCCCCGGCATTTGGATTGTTAAACAGCCGCCGGGCTTTTCGATCCACGCTGAGCTGAAACAAAGCGGCCACAAAGGGATCATTTAAGTCATTAAACTGAAATCGGTACCGGACAACATCTTCGGCCTTCTGCCGGATTTCCTCCGGTACATACGTGTCTGCGTCCGGTTGGGAGCCGGAAGCCTCATCCGGAAGGCGCACATGCACATCACCCACCCCCCAGATCTTAAAAATCCGGATGAGTTTGTCATTGACCTTCTGCCCCGAGGGTGCAAGCAGCCGGCCGGCCGCATCCTTGACGTCCCGGGCGAGTATCATTCCCGGCACCAGTTTATGAGGGCTTGTTTTTTCCATCTTTGGAAGAACAATCATCCTTTTTGGCGTTTAACAGCTCGTAGCCTTCGTTTATCAGGGCCATGGCCCGTTTGTCGCCGCCTTTGTCCGGGTGGAACTTTTTGGCCATGCACCGGCGCTTCCATCCCAGGTCCGCGGCTTCATCAATGACCGAATCGAGGTTGTAGAGGTTTTTAAACGCAGCCGCCTTTTCATGATAGCCCATGTACTGGACCTGCTGAAAAAAGGTGGGCGGCAGACTTTCAATATAACGGGCAAACCGCCGCTTGCTGATTTCCTCCCGAAGAGACTGGCTGGTCACATACCGGACCACAAATTCCAGAATGCTGCGTTTGTCAAACCGGCTGAAACGGCCCAGGGCCTCGAACTGATCCATGGTATCCGCATCCCGTATCCAAAGAATACAGCAATCCCGGCTGGCCGCGCTCCAGGTGACCCTGAAATTGTAGTTGTCTATGGCGATCTCGGTCAGGATCTCGTCATCAGGGCAATTCATTGCTTGACACACTCGTAAAAGTCGGTTTTCAGATGGCACCGTAAAAGTTCAAGATCAAGGTTTGCGCGATTTCTGGGTTGATTGTTCCCGGGCCGGTTCAAGCGCCCAGCACATCAAGCAGGGGCGATTGAGCGGCCCGGGTTTCGATCAGATGAATCATTTTTACCAGATCCTCCGGGTCCAGGTCAATTTCTTCTTCAATTTCAGGGGCCTGATTCATCCTGTAATTTCCCCCCTGCCCCAGTCCCCCGGCATTGACCACCCTGTCCGACAGCCCGCAGATCCGAACCAGGTCCCTGTACCTTTCCTCTGCCATAGATGGATCATGATGCCACCGGATCACTGAAATCAGGCTGTGGGCCAGATTCCATTTCCGGGCCAGCCAGGCCCCGGCCTGGCAATGATCCACTCCCATCACCCGGTGCTCTGCCACAGACAGGCAAATTCCTTCTTTTTTACTGATTTCAATGGCTTCGGAAAACTGATCATGAAAATGCTGCTCAAAAACGATCTTGCCCATGTCATGGAGCAGACCACACACATGAAGCACATCCGCGGCAATATGCACCCTGGCAAACTGTGGAATCGAGTTGCACAAAACTTCTGCGGCAATGCCGGCGGCAATGCAGTGCCGCCAGAACCCGGCGCGATCCAGGGCCGACCTCCTGTTCGGGGCAAATGTGGAAAATACCGCAGCAGACATGGCAATATTGCTCACCGCCCGGAAACCCAGCCGGACAATGGCCGGGCGAAGCGAAACGGTTTCATCCACGCCGAGGTACATGGAGGAATTCACCACTTTCATGATACGCGCCGTGATGGCCGGATCATCCTCGATAATGGCCGCGATCTGGCCGGCATCGACTTCCGGATCCTGCAGCGCGGTGCCCAGGTTCTCGATGACCGCCGGCAGAGTCGGCAGATTCCGGATGGATTCGAGCCGCTTGATCAAATGTCGCTGCATGGCGTTATTCCATTTCGTATTGTCGTGCCGGTCCGGTGGGATTGTCCCGAACCCTTTCAACGGCCTGCCGCAGTGCATCCCTGACCCGATCAGAAGAAACCGGATCCTTTAACACAATGGAAAATTGCTGAGTGTATCGGGCGGGCAGCAGATTTAAGGCCAGTGCATAGATATCCTGGATATTGACCAGGTTCTGCTCCACTTCGGGATATTCACTTAAAATTTCCGGTAAATGCCGGATCACCCGGAATTCATTGCGGTTTCGGATTGCGCTGAGATCCACCCCCAAAAATTGGTATCTGTCCTCAGATCGCCGGCTGCTGGTCATACTGCCTCCCGGATGATAGATAAAAATGTTTAATTCAATGTTGATGGCACCGTAAAAAGTCTGATTTCAGATGGTGCCGTAAAAAGTTCAAGATCAAGGCTTGCGCAATTTCGAAGAATGCAGCGTACTTCTCCGTACGTGAAATTCTGAGGAATCGCGCGTAACGCAGATATTGGACTTTTTACGTCGCCATCAATGTTTTTCGTTAATACTCTGGATGATCTTTTCCGGAATCCGGCTCAAGGGCAGCACGGTTTCGGCCGCACCCAGGGCAATGGCTTCCTTTGGCATTCCAAAGACCACGCAGCTCTGCTCGTCCTGAGCAATGGTGCGGGCGTGATTGTTGCGCATCTCCAGCAAGCCCGAAGCCCCGTCCTTTCCCATGCCGGTTAAAATCACGCCCACGGCGTTTCTGCCAGCCGCCCGGGCCACGGATTTAAACAAAACTTCAACACTCGGCCGATGTCCGCATACCAATGGGCCGCTGCGGGTCTGCACATAAAACCGTGCCCCGCTGCGCTGCAAAAGCAGATGATAATTGCCCGGGGCAATCAGGGCCGTTCCGGGCAGCACTGAATCGTTGTTTTTCGCCTCGCGCACCTCCACTGCGCACAGCTGATTTAACCGCTGGGCAAGGGAAGCGGTGAACTGCTCCGGCATGTGCTGAACGATCACGATGCCCGGGGCGTTTCCGGGCATTCGCGTCAAAACTTCCTGGATGGCCTGGGTACCGCCGGTGGAGGCACCAATGGCAATGACCGTGTCTGTCATTTTCGCCTGGGTGATCCGGATCTGGGGACGGCCGGCGCCGGTTTCGGCGTGGCGCACCCCCGTGTTTTTCACCTCTGCTTTGGCTGCGGCCCGGATTTTTTCGATCAGCGCCTCGGACATGTTGTTGACCGAAAGGGCCGAGCCCGGCTTGCACATCACATCCACGGCCCCGGCATTCATGGCTTCCACTGCCAGTTCCCCGCCCCTGGGGGTCAGTGATGAGACGATGATCACCGGGATGGGCAAATGCTTCATGAGTTTTTTTAAAAAGGAAAGACCGTCCATTCGCGGCATTTCCATATCCAGCAGCACCACGTCGGGCCGCAATTCCACGATCTTGTCCCTTGCCACGTAAGGATCCGGCGCCGTTGCCACCACGTCAATATCTTCGGCCCGGGACAGTTCCCGGGACAGGACCTGGCGGACAATGGCCGAGTCATCCACGATAATTACCCTGATCATATTGGTTTATCCGCAAACATTACAGTTTTTGTTGAAGTCCGCTTACGCGTCCAGGACCAGCCGCACCAGCATGGGCGATTCATCCACCCGCAAAAACAAGTGACGGCCGCCTGCTGCCAGCTCGTTCCATTCCGGTTCCGACAGGGTTCGGGTGTCGGGAATGGACAAGTCAAATACCTCGTCCGTACCGAATTTTTCCGCCAGCAGATAGCCGCAGGCCACATTCAAGACCTCTGTAATCGCCTGTTCCGCCGCATCCTCAGGCAGATCCTCGGGACCTGTGCCCAGAATATTTTCCGCCAGCTCCCCGCAAAGGTCCGCGGGTGCCCCGGCTTCCAGCCGACCCTGGTGATCCCGTCCGGAAAACGAAATCTGCGCAAACAGACACGGGCAACAATCCGAGTCCGGCTCAGGCGGATCGTCGTCGGCATCCACGAACATGAAGGCAAAATCCTCAAACACCGAGGAAAACACCTGCAGCAACATTGCGCTGTCATTGGTATCCATAGTTTACGCTCCGATATTAGCGGTTATTGCAGCAAGTCCTTGACCACCCGGGCAAATTCCTCGGGTACAAAAGGCTTTTGCAGATACGCCCCGATTCCCATGGATTTGAGACGGTCGATTCTCTCCCGGCTGCGCTCCGTGGAAATCACCACCACCGGGATGGTGGTAAGCAGATCCTTTTTGTTCATTTCCTCGATCATCTCGATGCCGTTCATCACAGGCATATTGATATCGGCAAAAACAATATCAATCCAGTTTTCATCGAGCTGCTCCAGGGCCTGCCGGCCGTTTTCGGCATAATAATACCCGGAGATATCCAGGTCTGATATGCCCAGGGTTTTGGCCACCATCTTCCGGATGATCACGGAATTGTCGACAATCAGCACATTATAGCCCATACTGTTGACTCTCTGGTTTGTTACGTTAAAATGTTTTCCAGCTCCCGCATTTTATCAAGGGTCTTGCTGGCGGTATATTCCAGATGATGCTTCTTCAAACCCAGCGCCCTGACCGATTCGGGAGATACGCTGAATTGCAGGCCGTATATGCCCGTGCCCACTCCTTCTGAAAGCGCGAGCATATCACCCAGATGAACCAGATAAACAAGGGAGTGGTTTTCCTCTGCCGCGTCCGGGGCGTGATGCCAGCGCACGGCCGCAGCCATTGCCGCCCCCAGATTCCATCGCTCCAGGATGCGGGCCCCGGCCTCGGCATGATCCATGCCCAGGACCTCTTTTTCGGCCTGATCAAAAGCCATGGACTGCTCGTCCATGACCTGCCCGAAACGCTCGTGCTGCTCTGCAATAAAGGGATCGAGCAAAAGCAGGCCAATATCGTGGAGCAGCCCGGCGGTAAAAACCGTGTCCACATCTTTCATGCCCAAAAGCCCCGCCAGTTCCTGGGCGGCCACAGCCGTCCAGATGGAGTGCCGAAGCAGTTCATTTGCTTCCAGGCCGTATCCGGGCAGGGCCGGCACCAGGCGCCCGGAAACGTTGAGGGAAAGCACCAGCTCAAAAATCCGCCGGGTGCCCAGCCGCACCAGGGCCGCCTGAAGAGAGGCCACCTCCTGTACTGCGCCGAAATAAACCGAATTGGCCAGCTTGAGCACGTTGGCGGTCAGACCGGGATCATACTGAATGGTGTCGCGGATGACTTTAAAGTCCACGTCCGGATCTTCGAGATACCCCAAAAGACGCTGACACAGAGGCGGCATCTCGGCAAAATGGTCGATGTGCTGCTCGATTTGGTCACGGAAGGTCATAATGGGTTATCCTGCCTCCTGATTTGATGGTAAACCGGCCTGTGCCGATGTCCAGACTGATGGTGCGGGAGCGGTTGCCCCCCACTTCCTGGGTTTCCATAAGCAGCCCGTTTTTCCAGAGAATTTTCCTGAGCACCGTGAAATTGCGCTCCCCGATCTTAAACACCCCCTGGCTGTCGAGAACCTGGGAGCCGCCGGCCACATGGATCACCGCCCGGGCCTTTCTCAGTCCGCCTTCATAAAGCCGGGTGAGCATCTGCTGCATGCCCGTATCCACGAACATATACGGCCGCACCTGCGCCTTTTCCCGGTCCACCTTGGACAAGGGCAGCATGCAGTGGATCATCCCGCCCAGCCCGATGACCGGATCATATATGGCCACACCGACACACGAACCCAGGGAATAGGTGATCAGGGTGTCGCCGGGATTTTTTGAAATCCGCATATCTGCTATGTCAACAACGATTTGCGCCATTTTCTTTCCCGGTTATTGTTTGATATAAACAGAAGGCCGCACAGAGCGAAACCCGCCCAGCAGGCCGGAAAGGCTTTCGGCATGGCCAACCATCAGATATCCGCCCGGCTTGAGCAGCCGGTGCATCTCATCGAGCAGCCGCTGGCGGACGGCATTGTCAAAATATATCATCACATTTCTGCAGAAAATCACGTCCAGAGGCCCGCGCATGGGAAACGGGGGAGTCGACAGGTTGAGCCAGGAAAAGGTGATCATGTTTTTGATCTCATCTCTGACCCGAAAGATCCGGTCGTCTCCCTTGCCGCCCATGGGCGTGAAATACCTGCCTGCCAGCTTCTTTGAAATCTTCTGCAGTTTTTTGGAGCTGTATTCCCCCCTGCGCGCGGTTTCCAGCACAGTGGTGGAAATATCCGTGCCCAGAATCTTGACATCCCGCAGATCATCCAGGGCTTCTGCCAGGGTCAGGGCGATGGTGTAGGGCTCCTCCCCCGTGGAGGCCGCCGCACACCAAACCCGGAACCTTCGCTGACCTTCCGAATGCCATTTTTTGACCATCGACCCGAGCACCTCGAAATGATCCGGCTCGCGGTAGAAAAACGTGACATTCGTGGAAATGGCATCCAGCAGTTGGCTGAGTTCGGCCCGGGACTGATCTTCCTGGACATAGCGGTAATAATCTTCAAAATCATTGATTCTGAGTTTTCTCATCCGCTTGCCCAGCCGGGCCGAAACCAGCGCCTGCTTGTGCTCTGCCAGGTGAATACCGGCCTCATTGTAGATCAGTTCCGAAAACTGGCGGAATGTTTTTTCATTTAAAGAACCGTACCCGTTCATCCGGAAATCCTTATCTGTTTAGAAATCCTTGAAATCATCCTCATCCAGGGGAATGACTTCTTCGGGCCGTTTTTTCGCCTGCTGGGCCGAAGCCTGGGCCGGTTTTTTGCCAGCCCGGCCTTCAACAGCCTTCTGCTTTGTCTGCTGACCCGGCTGCCTGTTGTTCTGCACCTGTTTCCGATCCTGCTGGCGCCGGGATTGCACGGCATTTGTCTGTCTGCCCGAAGAGGCGCCCCGGGAAATTTGCTTTGCAGAACCCGGTTTCCGCTGCACCGTTGCATGGCCGTTTTCCGCCTGGCCATGAATCAGCCGGTTTAACCGGATCACCACTTCCTCGAGTTCACTTGCCTGGGCGGTGAGCTCTTCCGAGGCCGAAGCGGTTTCCTCGGCATTGGAGGCGTTTTGCTGGACCACCTTGTCCATTTCCGAAACACCGCCATTGACCTGGTCAATGCCCTGGGACTGCTCTTCAGATGCAGAGGCCACTTCCCCGGCCATGGCCATGACCTTCTGGGCGATCTGGTTGGTGCTGCCCAAAGCCTCGGAGATCTCCTTGTACACCGCAGATGTCTCATGGATCTTGGTCTGGGAATTTTCAATCAACTCCTGGGTGGTCTTGGCGGCCTCGGCGCTTCTGCCGGCAAGATTGCGCACTTCTTCTGCCACCACGGCAAATCCCTTGCCCGCCTCGCCGGCCCGGGCAGCCTCAACAGCGGCATTCAGGGCCAGCAGATTGGTCTGAAAAGCAATGTCATCGATGGTCTTGATGATCTTGGCGCTTTCCTCGCTGAGCTTGACGTTTTCCTTGAGATTGCCGTCCATGACCGCCATCTTCTCTTCCATGAGCTGAAAGCTGGGGCCAGCCTCGTTTTTCATCATGTTGTCCATGGATTTGCTGTTTTCCATATTCATCTTGGTCTGGGAGGCGATCTCCTCCAAAGACGCCGATGTCTGCTCCAGGCTGGAGGCCTGCTCGCTGGCCCCTTCTGCCAGGGACTGGCTCGACGATGATACCTGGGACGAAGCCGATGCCACCTGCTCGGAATTGCGGGTCAGGCTTTCGGTCATGGCCTGCAGGGGATTGGCAATGGAACGGGCCAGGAAAAACACGATCACAAGTGCTGCTGCAATGATGGCGCCGGCCAGGCCCAGGTTGATGTAACTCAGGCGCCGCACCGGGGCCATGAGCTCATGCTGGCTGGCGGAAGCCGCCACGGTCCAGCCGGTGACCGGCTCGCTGTCAAAACTGACCATTTTCTCCGTATCATCGTAGCTGTATTCCATAAGGCCGTTTCCCTGCTGCAGCATCCGGCCGCCAAAATCCAGATCCTTCATGTTGGTTTTCATGATCTGGCTGCGGTCCGGGTGGGCCAGCACATCGCCATCATCATCATAGACAAAGGCATAGCCCTTTTCTCCGACCTTGATGGGATCAATAAACTGGGAGGCAAAGGCCTCGATGCGTACCGTGGCCAGCAAAACGCCCTGAACCTCTTCCTGCATGACAACAGGCGCGGAAATCACAAATACCGGCTCCCCGGTAGCCCGGCTCACAATGGCCTCGGATATGGTTTCCTGTCCCTGCATGGAAGTTTTAAAGTAATCCCGGTCGCCCACACTGACTTTGCCAACTGAATCCGGAGCCGATGCAGCAACTATATCCCCGCTTTTGTCTGCCAGAAAAATATTGGCATAATAATCATATGCCGCCTGGAGATGGGCCATGCGTTCGTTGGCCGTCTTGCGGGCAGCCTGCCCCATAAGCCCCTGGGTCATGGCCTTGGGATAAAGCTGCTCTGTACTCCAGGAACTGATATCCAGTTTGCGGTCCTGGACCCAGCCGCTCAGGGTCTGGATGCTGGAGGTGGTAATCTGCTCCAGCTGCCGGTTGAGTTCCGTTTCCACGGCATTTTTGGACTGCACATAGGATACCAGTGTGGATACGCCCATGCCCAGAACAACAAGGACCAGCACGGGCAGTAAAATTTTGTTTTTCAGACTCAGTTTCATGATCTTTGCCTTTCTTTTGTTTCCGCTTCAGCCGGTGCTCTTGGCCAGGGCTTCCATTTCGTTTTCAGACATGATCTTGTCGATATCGAGCAAAATCTTAACCGCGCTTTCGGTCTTGGCCATGCCCATGATAAACGAGGTCTCCACCCGGGTGCCGAATCCCGGGGCCGGCTCGATTTCCGCTGCCGCAATTTCAAGCACTTCCGAAACCTCATCGACCACGATGCCCATGGTCACGTTGATATCGGCCTTGGCCACCTGCACCACGATGATACAGGTCTTGCGCGAGACTTCGGCGGCTTCCATGCCGAAGCGCAGGCGCAGGTCAATGACCGGGATCACCTTGCCCCGCAGGTTGATCACGCCCTTGACGTATTCGGGCGTGCGCGGAATCCGGGTGATGGACTGCATGCCGATGATCTCCTGGACTTTTAAAATCTCGATGCCGTAGGATTCGTCGCCCAGCAGAAATGTCAGGTATTTGCCGGCCAGGTTCGCCAGGCTTTCATTGGTTTCATTGTTTTTTTGAGCAGTTTGCGTCATTTTTTCCTCTCCTGCGGTTATGCTTGTTTTTTATTGGATTGCCTGCCCGCGTTTATTTTTTTATGCCGTGGCCAGCTTGACCAGTCCGTTGACATCCACGATCAGCCCCGGGGTGCCGTCGGGCATGATGCTGGCCCCGGCAATGCCGTCCACGTGCTTGAGCCCCTGGCCCAGGTTCTTGATAACGGTCTGGTTCTGGCCCAGCAGTTCGTCGACCAAAAGCGCGATCTGCCGGCCCGCGTCCTCGAGCACCACCACCAGTGCCTGGGTGGGATCGCTCTGGGCATCATGGATGTCAAACATGGTGGCCAGCCGGAACAGGGGCAGCAGGCGCTGGCGGAAGGGCACGGTTTCACCCTTGCCCGACACCTTGGTGATCATCTTCCGGGTGGGCTGAAACGATTCAATAATCGACAAAAGCGGCAGGATATAGCGCTCTGATCCCGCCCGGACGATCATGCCGTCGATAATGGCCATGGTCAGGGGCAGAACCAGGGTAAAGGTGCTGCCCACGCCCTTTTGCGACCGGATGCGCACGTTGCCCCGCATACTTTCGATGTTGCTTTTGACAACATCCATGCCCACGCCCCGGCCCGAAACATCAGTGATCTGCTTGGCCGTAGAAAATCCGGGCTCAAAGATCAGGGCATAGATTTCCTCGTCGGTCATGTTCTCGTCGCTTGTGATCAGCCCCCGCTCTTTGGCCTTGGCGGAAATGGCGTCCCGGTCCAGGCCCCGGCCGTCATCTGTAATGTCAATATGGATATTGCCGCCCTGGTGATAGGCCTTTAACACGATGGTGCCCGTGGCGGGCTTGCCCGCTGCCACCCGGTCGTCTGCCGTGGGCTCAATGCCGTGATCCACCGCGTTTCGGATCATGTGCACCAAAGGATCGCCGAGCTTTTCCACCATGCCCTTGTCCAGCTCGGTTTCCCGGCCCTCCATGGTCAGCTCGATTTTTTTGCCGGATTTTTTGGCCAGATCCCGCACCAGGCGGCCCATTTTGCGGAAGGTGTTGTCAATGGGGATCAGCCGCATGGACATGCCGATGTCCTGGAGGCTGCGGGTGATCTTTTTTAACTGGGCAAGGTTTCTTTCCAGTTCGCGGGCCTCGGTTCGGCGCTCGCCGGCCTCCTGGCTGACAATGGATTCCACGATCACCAACTCACCGATGGTTTCCAGCAGCAGATCAATGCGGTCAGCATCGATTTTCATGGTCTGGCGGACGGTTTTGCCGGCATAAGCCGAAGCACCGCCGGCAGCCGCAGCCTCGGCGGCCGGCGGTGCAGCCTCGGTTACGGTATCCGCAGCAGCCTCGCGGCCGGTATCCAACAAGGGATCTGCGGCCAACGGCTCAGATTTTTTGTTTTCCAGTGGCGCGGCCTCCGGGGATGGCTTGGCTTTGGGAGATGCATCCCCGTTTCCCAGAGCAGCCTTGAGCTGGACAAACACGTCGGGCAGTTCAGGCGGGGGGGTGTACATCCCGTCTGCTCCCAGGGCGGTCTCCAGGTCCTTGTTCATTTTTTTCAGCAGGTCCAGGGCGTTAAACGTGGCATCCACCACCTGGCCGTCAAAGGCGATGCGCTTTTTGCGCACCTCGTCGAGCAGGTTTTCCGCCTTGTGGGCAAGGGTGGAAACCGGGGTGAGCCCGAGAAAGGAGGTTGTGCCCTTGATGGTGTGAAAGGCCCGGAAAATTGAAGCAATGGCCTCCTCGTTTTCCGGATCATTTTCCAGGGTCAGCAGGTTTTCATCTGAAATTTCAAAATGCTCGTTGGCCTCTGAGATAAAATCCGCCGTGATTTCCGGATCCTCGATTTCCACCGCAGACATCAGGGACGCCATTTCACTGTCCTGTTCCGGCCTGTTTTGCTCCGGTTGGGTACATGACGTCTGCGGCTCCGGCTCCTGAGGAGATTCAGGGACCGGGTCGGATTCCTGTTCCGGTTCCGGTTCCGGCGCGGGATCAGGAGCGGATTTTGGGGCCTGATCTTTTTCTGCTGGGCCAGGCGGTGAATAGATGGCTGTGTCCAGGGCCTCAAGCAGGTTGTCTGCCAAAAGAATTTCCTGGCCCTGCTTTAGCGCGGAAATGCTTTGCTCAAACCAGTCCTTGAACTCCAGGAGCAAGTCCGCCTGCAGGTGCTGCTCATCTTTTTGAATATAATCCTCCACCCGATGGCATACCCGCTCAATGGGATTTAACCCAAGAACGCCCGCTTCACCCTTGGCCGTGTGCAAAATGCGCTTTAATGCCGTTAAAACCCGGGCGTCTGCCTGGTGTTCAAATGACAGCACCAGATCCTCGATCTCGGAGACCACGGTATCCTGCTGGGCCAGGTACTCGTCCAGAATTTCCTGGTCCACGGCAGAGGCCGGATTGGCCGCCTCGCCTGCCGCAGCATTGGAAGCTTCATCGGCTTTGGCCCCGGCCGCAGGGGCAAAGCCTTCTGGGAAGACCGGCTGGTCATCGGCCAGGTTGCGTTCGGAAATGTCCTGGAGCCCGGAAATGACCCCTTCCAGGGCCTCCACCTCATCTCCGGACGGAGGTCTGCCTGCGGCAGCCATTTTTTCCAGCAGTTCGCCGGCACTCCGGGCGGCCCTGGAGGCACGGGGAAAGTCTTCATCCAGCGCCACGGCAACTTCCGTAAACGCCACTGCCAGGTCCCCGGCTGCGGAGGCATCGGAGAGATCACCCATTACCAGCGCTTCTGCAGCCTTTTCCACAAGTGGACCAATCTTTTCTTTTGCCGTTTGCATCTGATTTTTTGTCATGTGTTTTCCTGCTTACAGATATTTCCGGTATTTGCTGCGAATCATATCCTTGTCCGCGGGCGTGACCAGAATATCACTGGCCCCGTATTTTCTGGCCTTGAGAACAAGACTTTTGGTCCACTGGGGACCGCCCACGATCAAGGGGCAATTTTTTTCAAGAGCCGAACGCACCTTTATGGCCTTGGCCAGTCCCTGGTCGTTGACCCGGTTGATGAAAAGAAAAACGCAGTCGGGATTTTCCCGGCTGAATTCCTGCTTGAAATCACTGTCCATGGAATGTCTGGCCAGGGCCACGTCCTCCTGGGCGATGCTTTCTTCCACGAGGTTGAGCTGATCGGGATCATCGCCGATAACCGAGACGATCCGGGCGGATTTGTCCCCTGTACCAGACGGTTTGGCTGCAGCCGGCTGATTTTCGGCGGTTGTGTCGGGTTTTTGTCCCACGCCTGTTTTTTGACCGTGGACGCCGGCACCCGCCTTTTTCTGCGCGGCCGTTGTGCCGGCTTGCCCCGATTTTGCCTTTCCCGCAGCCGCCTCTGCCGATGCCCCCGGCACAGCCAACCCCAGCAGTTTTGAAGGAAACAGCAGTTCTATCGGGCCATAGGCCTTGTCCCCCATTTGGATGCCGGCGGACACCAGGTAATAATCGTCTGCAGAAAACGGCTCATTTCCGGCCAGATCCGCCTGGCCGGGCACCAGGGTTTCCACCTGGTCCTTCTGAAGCTTGAGGGCAAAGGGCAGTTCCGCCTTAAACTGATTGGAATAAGAACTGACCAGGATATTGGCGACCTCGCCAAAGGCATCTGCCACCTCGCCTTCGAACTTGCCCTGCTTGATCACCTGAGTGATGGATTCCATGGGCATCATCAGCAGCAGGCCGCCAAAATAGATGGCGTCCTTGAGCGGCAGGAGCATGAATGCCCAACCCTCGTGGTCACCGGTGACACGAATCCGGGTGAGCACCTGCTTGCCGCGGGTCTGGGAAAGCAAGTCCGCCTTTTTTCGTGCCGCGGTTTTCGGGTCGGAAAAAGAAACGGAATCGCCAAGCAGGGCTTCGAGTTCCCCGGCTGCCGGCTCCAGGCCCTGCAGCAGCATGGCATCCACGGCCTCCTGGCTCATGAGGCTGCCGGGGGGGTCGGATGCAGCTTCGGACTCCGGCTCCGGTGCTGCGACTTGGTCTTGCTCTGCTGCGGCCCCGGGCTGCTGCTGTTCTCCGGCCGGGGCCGGGTCAGCAACCTGTGGGGCCTCCTGCTCAACTTCGGCCGGCTGTTGGGCCGCTTCCGGCTCGGCCACCAGGCTGTGCGGGAAAAAAAACTGCACCCCGCCCAGGGATTTTTCCTTGCGCATGATTTTTGCGCCAAAAACGCTCTGGGCCTCGTCTGCCAGTGGCAGTCCCTTGTCTTTGGGACCCAGCACGGCAATATCACCCTTGACAAAATGAAGCTTTTTGGCCGAAACCGAATCCTGCCAGACCGAATTGATCACACCGGTGATAATGTTGGCGATCTCGGAGAACGCATCCTCGAGTTCGCCGTCGAGTTTTGCCTGTTTCTGGCTGGCCCGGATCTCGTCTGTGGGCAGCATGATGAGCTTTCCGGCCAGCTCAATGGCTGCGTCCAGATCCATTAACAAATGCACCCGGTCAACGTCTTCACCCTTGGCCCGGAAACCGGCCAGGGCGGCCTTTTTCTTCGGCCGGGCAAACACCTCCTGCAAAGTCCCCCGGGACACGACCGGCTCGGCCGTTTCCAGGGGCTCGCCGATGAGATCGCCCACTTCCTGGAGACTGTTTTCCAGAAGCTCCGGATGCATCTGTTCTATGGGATTATCCCCGCTCATTACAAATCCGCTTTTTCCGTAATCATATTGAAATGCTTATTGTTTCTTGATTTCCAGGCCCACCAGAAAATCGCCGTGGGACACGGTAAAGGGCACAATCACCCAGTCCGCCTTGTTGACAACGGTCAGGGTGTATTCCTCGCCGTGGACCACTGACGGCAGGGAGAGCTCCACCTTGCCGTTTTCAGAAGAGATAAACGGTTTTAGGGAACCGGCCAGCATGTTGGCCAATTCGCCCATGGCATCCTCCACGTCCTCGTTGATGCTTTCAACCTCCATACCCAGAAAATCCTGGGTCAGGCCCCGGGCCACCGCATCCGGGGCATGAAGGGTCAGGTTGCCCTGCTTGAACCCCGCAAAGCCCACCATGGCGCTAAGGCTGCACTGAAAGCGCGATTTGTGCTCGGAAAGCGGCTCACCGGCCGTGACATCGACCATGATCATGGTCTCAAAGATTTCCTGGGTGACATCCACGATTTTTTCAGCAAAATTCATGATAAAAACAGCTCCTTGTCTGGCGTTACAGCAGGGGACCGAGCACTTCGTTAACCTGGTCGGGGGTGAAGGGTTTTTTCACGCATCCGGATGCGCCAAGAGTCATGGACTGATCCACCATGTCCTGGGAGCCGCCCTCTGTGGTAACCATGACCACGGGAATGTCCTTGATGGAATCGTCATTGGCCTTGTTTTTTAAGAACTCGATACCATCCATGTTGGGCATGTTGATATCAGATAAAATGATATCCGGCTTTTCATTGGCCAGCAGATCCATGGCCTCCTGGCCGTCGCCAGCTTCCAGAACCGTGTCAAACTCCAGGCCGGCCTGCCGCAGGGACCGGTTGACGATTTTTCTCATGGTGCTGGAATCATCGACAATTAAGATTATTTTTCCCATTTGCTGTCTCCTCTTTTTCCTATTGGTTAAAACCCCGAATGACTGTCAATTATTTGACCTGATTGAAATTGCAATAACTCCATGCAAGATCAGGGCCAAAATTTATTCCGCCCACTGACCACCGACTACCGCCCTCCGCCCTCCGTCTTATTCAGGCCATACACAAACGCCAGAATCTCGGCCACGGCCTGGTACAGCTCCACCGGAATCTCATCTCCCACCGGCACCCGGGCCAGGACCTCCACCAAATCGGGATCCGCCTGGATGGCAATGCCGGCCTGCCGGCCCAGTTCCAGGATCTTTTCCGCCACCTGCCCCTGGCCGCCGGCGGCCACCACGGGTGCATTGTCACGGTCCCGGTCGTATTTCAGGGCAACGGCCTTTCTGGGTTTGCCGAAATCCGCTGTCATGCCCTGGCCTCCAGGAAATGATCGCCTTCGGGCACCAGGCGCTCCAACAGCGTCATCACCGGATCTCTGGCCCCGGTATCCACGGAATAACCCAGCAAAGACACCGTGGTCAGGCGGTCTGCAAGCTGCGGCATGGCCTGTGAAAGGGTTTTGGCGCTTTTTTGGGTTTCGCACAAAACCCGCATGCGCAGACCCGGATCCTCAAACAGCAAAAGAATTTCAAGACTGCCCAGAACCGATAATTTCAAATTCAGGTTCATCTTCCATGCAGGCGTTTCATCCGGCGGCTCTCCGGGATCATCCGCATCCGGATCCTCGCCCTGCCGGGGCTCCTGTTTTTGGGCCAGCAGATACCCCTGTTCCAAAAATTCAAAGGGAAGGGGCAGAAACACCGTATTGTCCTGGGCCAGGCGGTACCGGCAGAGCTGAAACAAATTCAGGTGCTCAAGCATGGCAGAAGCCTCCTCTGCCCCGGCACCGCCCCCCTGCCCGCCTGCGGCCTGCATGAGCAAAAGCGCCTTGAACCCGGAAAACGCCTCCTGGCTCCGGCCCTGGGCCAGCAGCGCCTCCAGGTTCAACCCCATATCCTGCCACAGCCGGGAAATATCGCCTCCGCTCACCGTGTTTGGATCCGATCCCAGCACGTTCATGAGATTAGACACCATGGCCTTTGCCTCAGGTCCCATGTTTTCTAACATGGGCATAATCCGGATGCTGCGGCCGAATGAATGCAGCAGCCGAAACAGGTGACGCAGTTCAGCCTCCTCCATGATCCGCAGATGGGTCTGGGGAGAGGTGGCCATCACCTGCAGGTTGAGTTTCTGGCCCGTGCGCAGGGGCACCTTTGTCTCAGCACTTAGCTGGTGATCCTTGATTTTGAGCACAACCCGCTCCATACCCCCTTCTGCAACCGTTGCCTGAACGATCTGGTAGGGCGCCAGTTTCAATGTCTGGCTCTCGCCGACCCGGTGCATGGAAATGTCTGCAGGGGCCGCAAGGCTCAATATCGGAGGTGGTTGGGCATTGATGTACATATGCTGCTTATCGGCGGGGGGATTTGAAAGTTTAGGGGATGTCGGCAGGCGGTTGTCAGTGGTCAGTTGTCAGTGGTCGGGGGTCGGTAGTCAGTAGTCAGTGGTCAGAAGGCGGAAGACAGAGGGCTGAGGAACAGAGGGCGGAAGACGGGTGGCGGAGGAAAAGCGCCGAAAGCAATGTCGGGTCTCAGAGATCCCGGGTCAGGACCTGTTCTCTTAACATGCGGCGCTGTTCGGCAAAACAGAAAGCCATGATATCGTCACAGGTCTCGGAATCCATGTTGGTAAACCGAACGGCCACAGAAAAAAAGCCCTTTCTCACCTGGTTAATGCGCAGCACAACGGCATCTGCTTCCAGGGTTTTGCTGACAGGCTCCGGCACCCGGATCTCCATGGCAAGCTTTTCTTTTTTCTGCACCTGCTGATATACCATCATGAGCACTCCGCCGCAGCTGATATTGACTCCTTTTCCGGCAAAGGGCTTTCCGCCGCCGGGTCCCTTGCGGCGGCACGACAGGCTCAGCCGCCCGGCCGGCCCGCGGAAAAACTCGCGTTTTTCCTCGTGCTGGATCACATTGTGCACCGTGATGCGCAACAAATCCCGGCCCGCCGCCTCTTCAATGCTTGATATCAGGGTGACGATCTCGCCGGTTTCAACAAACACCAGACAGTCGGCTTCCGTGTCAATGCGTCCGGGATCCGGCAGGGCGTTTGGATCAAAATACAGCTCCACCTCCGGCGGATCGGTCACCAGGGCAATGGCACTGTATTTTTGCACCTCTCCGCCCCGGATGGGGACATTGACGGCCACGGGTATTTTTTCCGGAAAATTGGACAGGTAGTCGTTTACATCCATAGCCCGTGGCCCTACCAGAAAACCGCTTTAAAGTAAACCAGAAGATTGCATGTAATGGCAAATATTGCCGCTTCACGCCCCGCAGTTAATCCGTGCACCTGCGTTTTGCCCCCGGGCGCTGCCCTTGCTGTGATAACCGCCAAGGGCCTGTTTGCCGGTGCGCATCCGGTCGAGTTCGTCTTTGGCCACAGCCATGGCGGCCTTTAGATAGGCCTTAATGCGCCTGTTTTCCGCCAGCACCTGATCGGCCAAATCCCGCCAGGCCGCATATCCCGGGTAATCTTTCAAAGAAATCCCGGCATGCTCAGCCGCAGCCAGAATTTTTTCCCCGCACCCGGCCGCCCGGGCATCAATTCCGCGCATCTGCGAAATGCACTCTCGCAGACACGCCCCGGATGCGCCGCCGGCCACAGCCTTTCGGATCCGGCTGTATTGCGCCAGCAGATCCCGAAAGCAGGCCGCGGCTTGGTCGAGCTCCCGGTCAAGCGCTGCCGCCGGCGCCGGATCCGGCAGCGGATCCGGCGCCCGATCCGATTCAGGGCCTGCCTTATGATGCATAAAGGTCATTAACAGCCCCCCTTATACAGCCGCATTCATGGATTTGCGCGGAGGCTCGGCATCGCTGCTGTCCCCGTATGCCGCGGCCGGGGATTGCTCCTCTTTGGACCGGTTTTTTTCAATGGCCTCGGCCCAGGCGCCCCGCAGCTCCAGCAGGATATTTTCAGACACCTCCATAGCCTTGAATTCATCTTCTGCATTGGGCCGGGTCAGCTCCCGGACCATGTAGGCGTAAAGCCCGTCTAAATTTTCTGCGATCTCGCCGCCTTTTTCAAAATCCAGGCTGTTGGACAGCTCGGTTAAAATGGCCACGGTCCGGCTGATTTTTTTGAGCTTGCCCACGCGGTCGCCGTTTTCCAGGGCCTGCCGGGCCTGGCGCAGAAACCGGATGGCCCCGTCATAGAGCATGACAAGCACCTGCTCGGGTGATGCCGTTTGAATCTGATTGGCAAAATAGTTCTGATACGGATTATTCATCAATCTCCACCTCCTAAGGATGGCATCTTGTCCATTTGCTGTGTTAAATATTCGCTCTGGGAATTCATCACGGCCACCATCTGCTCCAGCGCAGTGAACTTATCCAGATACATCTGCTCGCGCCTTTCCAGACGGTCCTCCATTTTGACGATATCATCGTCAATGCGGTCAATAGTCCGCTCGATATTGTCCTGCTTGGTGGCATAGAACCCGTTTCTGGAGCTGGTCATGGCGTTCAAATAGCTCCGGTACTGTTTAAACACCCCCCCCACATCATCATCGCCGGCAATAACCCGGCTGACTTCCTCAAAATCCGATTCCAGCGCCCCGGAAAAAGCGGTCGCGTCAAAACTGATTGTCCCGTCCCGGTTCGTGGAAAGGCCGAGCTGGCTCAGGGCGGAATAAGCGTCATTTCCCCCCACCTGGGTGGTAAGCAGCCCCTGGAGCCTGCGTTTCACGCCGTTTAAGCCGGAATCGCCCGCCAGGATGCCCGAGTCGCTCTCCTCTGTCTTTGACTGACCCGTAACAAACGATACGGTATCGTTGTAGGCCTCGACAAAAGCATTCATCTTCTCCGCCACCGAATCCGTGTTGGTGGAAATCGTCATGGTGGTGGACAAAAGCCCGCCCGAACCGTCATCCGCGCTGACACCCTCCAGGTTCAATGTCACTCCGTTCAGCGCGTTTTTGATGGTGTTGGTATCGCTGTTGAGCTGCACCCCGTCCAGGTAGGCTATCGCATCCTGGGCGGATTGAGTGGGCGGATCCAATGATATTGTCTCGGTGCCGCCGCTCAATCCGCTTGTCAGGGTGAATTCAGTGGATGAATCCGCACCCGTGAGCATCAGGTGGTAGCGATCCCCGCCCTCGTTTCCATTGTCAATAATGGTTGCCGATATGCCGTGCTCCTGCGTTCCTTTGTTGATGGCATTCTGGATGCCGGAAAGCGAATTGTTGTTTTCATCAATCGTTATGGCATGATCCGTCCCCGCAGCCCCTTCACTGACCACCCCGTCACCAACCGTTAGGGTAAGCTCACCCGTGCCAAAGACGTGCTCTGTTCTGGATGCATAGGCGCTGTCCGAAACGCTTTTCTGCACCTGGGCGAGCTGCTCCACCGCCAGATCATAAGAGCCCTCAGGGGCGCTGGTCACACTGGCGGAGACCACATTTTCACCCGAAAGGCTCACCTGGCTCTCGCGCAGATCACTGTTTAAATCCAGTGCATCCACGGTGGCGTTTAAGGCCGCGAGTTTTTGGTCAAAGGCCTTATACGCCTCCAGGCGGCGGCTAAAGTACTCCTTGTCCCCCTCCAGACGGCTCAGGGGCTGCTTTTCAGCTTCCATCAGGCTCTTGATAATGGAATCCGTATCCAGTCCGGAGGCCAGACCGGTGAAATTGATGGCAGACATATTATTGAATTCCCGGTTGCTTGCGTTTACACAAGTGCGAAGGTCAGCTCATCTGGTGGAAGATATTGCCTGTGGCATACTCCTGCAGATTGGCCTTAACGCCCAGAATCGCCTCCGGCGGAATCTGCCGGATCACCTCGTCGGTCTGGCGGTCCACGAGCTTGACCACCAGCTGGTCGATCTCATCGTTTTTCTCAAACCGCACACTGTAGAGGCCGTCCTCAGAGATCTCCTTTATCTTGTCCAGAATCTCTTCCGGTGCAACCTTATTCTCAAAAGACCGGCCGCCATTTGAAACTGCGTTTTGCCCCCTGCCCTGCTGCTGGAAATTTTCCTGCTGCGGGACCCGCTTCGCTGAAGAGCCGTTAACCGCCCGGATGGACTGGGCATTTGCCACATTCGCCGCCAAAGATTCAATCTTCATGACAGCTTTCCTCCTTTAAAAACAGGGGCCGGAAGGAATCCGGCCCCTGTACAAGGGTTAATGTCTCATCCCGCTTACTGCAGCAGCGAAAGTGCCAGCTGCGGGGCCTGGTTGGCCTGGGCGAGGATGGAAACACCCGCCTGCTGAAGGATGTTGTTCTTGGTCATGGCAGAGGTCTCCTGGGCGATGTCCGCATCCAGAATCCGGGAGCGGGCAGCCGTGAGGTTCTCGGAGACATTCTGCAGGTTGGCGATGGTGGACTCAAACCGGTTCTGCACCGCGCCCATGTCCCCGCGGTAGGTATCGATCTGGCCGATGGCGCCATCGATAGAAGAGATTGCCGAAGCTGCTCCTTCTACTGTGGTAATGTCAACATCAGCTACGGATTCCAGGTCACTGACATTGGCCTCATTGCCATCCGCGTTAAACAGTGAAGTTCCGCCCGTGGCATCGGCAGCAATATCGCTGGTGATGTTGAAGTCATCAGCAGCGCTGAAAGTCACCTCGCCACCGACTACGGCAGAATCATAGCTGCCGCTGCCATCATCCACTAGTTTGGTTGCCCCGCCCTGGCTACCACTGATGTTCATAGATGAGTTTTCAGTGGTGTTATTAAAATCAGCGATGGCAATATTATAGCCGCTGTCCTGAGTCAGGATAATTTCGTTGTCGCTGCCTGAGAGCTCGGCACTGATGCCGGTAGCGCCGGCCTTGTCGTTGATCGCTTTTGCCAGCGCAGACAGATCGCCCTTGGTTACCGTGGCCTGGATCTCTACCGCATCAACGGTGGTATCTCCCTGCAGAGTGAAGGATAAAGTCCCGTCCTCGGTCAGATCAGACAAGGTTGCCACGGTGCGTGCCTCGGCACTTACTCCGGTATCAGCTGATTCACCGTTTACCGCAGTGGCAACAGCCTTGGCTGATGCGCCTTCATCGATATCCGCAGTGGAAGAACCATCCGGCCCAACAATGGTAAGGGTCTGGGCGCCTACATTGTTGCCACCTGTGGTATCGGCCTGGCCGGTTTTTACCGTATCAACAGCAGTATCAGCATCGCCGGAGGTAAAATATCCGTCAGAAGCGCTTGACTCGATTTCATACCCCTGATCCAGCGCAACGGTGACTGCGCCGCCTGCAGTTCCTGTCAAGTTGCCGGCTGCCAACCCCTGTGTAGTTGTTTCATCAAGACCCATCATATCGATTGATGCGTCACCATCACTATTGTCGGTAAGTGCTACAGTTATATCCTCACCGGTGGCACTGGTTGCCGTGAGATTGGTTCCGTCAGAAGTAAAAGTTAAACCAGCTGTTTCCGCATCTGCAGAATGATTGTCGTTTATATCTGCCAGCATGGCGTCTGCATCACTTATATCTACCCCTGCGGTCAGAGTTACGCTATCACCACTCCCATTAGTAAAGGTAAGAGTTTGATCGTTAGATGCAGAGCCTGTGCTTCCACCACTCAATACAACTGAGTTAGTCGCCGTGGCGGTTACCCCGTCGAGCTTGGAAAGTTCGGTAGCAACAGAGCTGGATTCTTCATTAGCCGAGATGGAGTAAGATTGGCTATTGCCAGCGGAATCGGTTACCGTAATATCTTCTGCGGTAATCCCATTGTCTGACCCGGTTACAGCTTTGCCCATTTCAGCCCCGTCTGCGGTAAAGGTATACACTGCAGTAGCTGCCTCAATACCGGCATCGTTATCTGTTGCAAGGGCATTATTCCCCAGATCGGCGGCTTTGGCTGAGCTGACGCCGAAGCTGATGGTTTCATTGGCATTCGCCCCTACCTGGAACTGAGCGCTGTTCAGGGTTCCATCGAGGAGGTTCTTGCCGTTGAAAGTAGTGGTTTCGGCAATACGAGTGATCTCCTGCTTGAGCTGATTGACCTCGGACTGCAGCGAGGCCCGGTCGCTTGCGCTGTTGGTATCATTTGCGGACTGAACCGCCAGCTCGCGCATGCGCTGGAGCAGGTTGGTGGACTCCTGGAGCGCCCCCTCAGCGGTCTGGGCAAGCGAAATGCCGTCATTGGCGTTTCTGGCCGCCTGGTTCAGCCCCTTGACCTGGGAGGTCATGCGGTCGGAGATGGCCAGACCGGCTGCGTCGTCTTTTGCGCTGTTGATGCGAAGTCCAGAAGACAGACGCTGCATGGCGTTGTTCAAAGCGCCCTGGGAATTGTTCAGGTTTCTCTGGGCATTAAGGGATGCGACATTGGTATTAATTGTTAAAGCCATTTGTTTCCTCCTTGAAAATTTTCATTCGGGCGTCCGTGCCCTTGTTTGAAATGGAAGCCTGTAAAAAGGCCTTCCGCTAAAAAAATTGTTTTCTCTGCTGCTTTTTCATGCTTTTTAATCTCTGAACTCGCTTTCTCCTTCAAATCTTTTTTCCCGGGCATCACCTCCTTGATGAATTTTAAACAAATAAATCAAACATGGGTTTCAGGTTGAAATAAACGATCGTGCCTTCAGTCTCTTTTTTTCTGTTTCCTGATCTGGCTTATCGACCAGGACCGGAGATTTCTTTAATTTTTTGATGGCACTTTAATTCCGCGAAAATTCCGGAAACACGAACCGAATTCCGTTTCACGGGGTCACCCATTAAAAGGCCAGGTCAAGAGAAAAAACCCCTCCCACGTGAATTACAGGGACACATGAATTATGGGGACACAATACGGAATTCAAAAGCTGCGGGGCAATAATGGCGCCGGATCGTCGCAACCAGCCGGCATTTTTATTGAAAAATTCTAGTGCGCAAGGGGATTGAGGACTTTAATACTGAAGATATGTCAATCAAAAATATTTAATACTTTTATATCCAAGTGTCGGAAATCTTCCACATTACGGGTTACAAGAATTAAATCATTGATCTGAGCGGTGGCCGCAATAAAATTGTCCGGTATTTTGATCTTTTTACATCTTCGATTTTTAAGACACTGGATGCCTATGGCCGCATTCGTGTCACAAACAACAAAATTCTCCAGCAATTCTTTGACTTCCGATATCTCTTCCTCCGAAAAATCAAAAGAAAGAACCTCAACATATGTAATTCAGGAAATAGCGCATTTGCTAATATTGTCAGAAAGAAAATCTGACGCTATCTTTTCCCCGTTTAAATGGTAAATAATAATGTTGGAGTCCAGAAGGTGCTTCATCGCCTACCCTTCCCATTCACTTCTTATTTCTTTCTGCCATTTCACGGGATCTATTTTTCTCTCTGCCAATATTCCCGCAGTTCTTTTTATGATACTCAAGCGATCATCACTTTGTGCTGTATTTTCAGTAAGCGGCACTACGGAAACAACAACATCTGTATTCAAATATTCTTTTGGAATTTCAATCATATATTGCTGTGATTGGGGCCTGATAATTTCTTTGATCATCTTGTGCTCCTTTTAAATAGATTTTTTTAAATTATAACTTCTTAGGCCATAAACTACAAGCTGTATTTAAATTCCGGAGTTCCGGGGACGCAATATGGAATTCAAAGAATGGGTGGGGGCAATAAATAAAGAATTCCGAGAATTCCGGGGACACACAATCTGGAATTAGAATTGCGGAAACGTCTGTTTCGCGGATAGGATTGAGAACCGCCATCTATAGACAAGTTATCATTCACACGGCAAAAGGGAAATTACAGTGCCACAATATTGGATTCAATGGAATTCAATATGTGTCCCCGGAACTTCCCGGAACTTAAAACAAAATCAAAAGCCCGGTGTGGGTCAATTCCTGCAGCCCCTGATCAAAAACCATGTTTTCAAGATTCTCCATGGCCGGCTGCTGATCCGCCAGGGCCGTCCGGGTGTGGTCAATCACATCCTTTATCCGCTCATCAGCTTGCTTTGTATCCGGGTGCAGATCCGAAAGCACAGGGTCGCAGGCCAGGAAAAACTTCAGGATCATCACGTGCAGCACCAGGTCCTGGACCAAAGAGGTTAGGCTGCGATAGTTTTCCGGGCTGCGCGCGGCCATAAAACCCGTGGCAAAATCGGTCAAATGAGCCTCCACCCGGGACTCGAACGCATCATAGAGATACTCCCGGTGCTTACGGTATTTTGCGGCCAGCTCCGGGCAGCGCACACGGGCCCGGCCGTCTGTGCGCGCCACCTGCAGAAACGCGCCCTCTGAAACATCTGCGGATTCAGGCGCGCAGGCAGACCAGGCCGCCTCTATGCGATCCCGAAACTCAGGGGCAAAATGCTTGATCCGGCCCAGCAGAAAAGACTGGACCATGGACATGGGCAGCTCAAGGTCCGGCTCCTGGACAGCAAACTGCTCCATCCAGAGCCGTTCATAGGTCCGCTCGGCCACCCGGTCGATTTCCGCCGCCAGCCGGTCCTCGGTGAAATCCGGGCCGTCTGGGCCCCTAAGCCCATCCACCTCAAAAGCAAATGCGGCCGCGGAAAACAGCCGGGCAGCCAGGGGTGCGTCATCTGCAGCCAGAATATGGGCAAACACCTGCTTTAACGTTTCACTGTATGCCGCACACGGATTTTCTTCTGCCGCGGCTTCCGGGGGCGCTTCTAAAACCGTCATCACTGACTCCTTTTTCATGCCATAGAATTTTGTCTCTGCGTCTCCTATCGGCCGCTGCTCTTCATCTCTTTAGCCAGTGAAGAGGATAATCGGAATCCGCAGGCTTTTCTATTGGTCCAATTACGGGGACACAATACAGAATTCTCTTGAACTTCATCCAGTCATGGGCCATGATCTAATCATGGCACGTTTATCCCGAATCGTCATACCCGGCTATCCTCATCATGTGATCCAGCGGGGCAACCGCCGCCAGAAGACCTTTTTCAGAGATGCGGATTACCGGCAGTATATTCGCCTGATGGCGGAGTGGTGCGATAAACTCGGTCTACAAATATGGGCTTATTGCCTCATGCCCAATCATGTTCATCTCATTGCGGTCCCAGGCGATGAATCAGGACTGGCAAAGGCCATTGGAGAAGCGCACCGGCGCTATACCCGCTACATCAATTTCCGAGAGGGCTGGCGGGGCTATCTCTGGCAGGGTCGTTTTGCTTCCTATGCCATGGACCAGCACTATCTCATCGCAACCGCCCGGTATGTGGAATTAAACCCGGTAAGGGCCGGAATAGTTAAATATCCGGAGGATTATCCATGGAGCAGCGCCAATGCCCATCTGTCAAATCAGGATGACGACCTGGTCAAAGCAGCCCCGCTGCTTAACATCATCCAAAACTGGGAAAAATTTCTGGCTTCCGGGATGCCGGCCGCGGAAGCAGACAGCATCAAGCGGCACAGCAAAACAGGACGTCCACTGGGAGACGATCTTTTCCTTGAAACCATCGGGAAACTGACGGGCCGGGAAGTCCGGCCGCGAAAACCTGGCCCGAAGCCAAAAAAATAAGTATTGTGTCCCCGGAATTACGGGTAGTATTGTGTCCCCGGAATTACGGGTTCTATTCGGGGGCGCTGCGGATTTCAGAGACTGGGGGTAAGAATGGGTCCGGACATTTACAACAAGCCGGCAATCTTAGTGGAAAATTCTATTCTTCAAGAGGATTGAGGACTTGAAATCCGAGATCAGATACCACTGCGCATAAATTTTTATCCGACGCTGCAAAATACCAGTCTTTCTCCGCAACCAATATAAATGCTGCAGCATGCAAAGCATCAAGTGATCTCAGGCCATTTCGACTGCCGTAATTCTTAAGCAGCTGTTCCGCTTCATCAATGACTTTGCGGTTGAGCGGTTGAATGTTAAAAGAATCCCATCTTTCCCGGAAGCCCTGCTGAAGCAGGTTATAGTCATCCTTGTTTAACTCCTGATTTCGCAGCAGCCGTTGCAATGCACTTTGAAACTCGAGTCTGGCAAGGTCAAGAAGTGTGATTTTCCGGGCAGTACTTACCCAGTCCATAACCGCCTTTGTACCGTTTTCCGCCTGAAACAGTTTCACCAGCACTGAAGTATCGAGAAAAAGATTCACAGCCGATCCTCACGCTGTCTTTGAATCTCGTTGCTGAGGCTTGTTTTACATTTCTGTGTGGCTGCATGAAGCTGTTCATAAGTTATCTTGTAGCCCTCCTGCGGGCTGAGGGAATAACGGGAAGTTCTTAGCTGATAAATCCATTCGTTTACAAGCATGAGGTCTGCTTCAGACAAATCATCCAGTGCTTTGATCGTCTGCTCTTTGATTTTCATGTCAACACCCCCTCCTCTTTTGAATCTTTTGTCTTTGTTCATCATTTTAAATACATATAAACATTTTGCATATTGATTTAATTTAACAGGAGACAATCCTTTTTGCAATTAACGAATTTGGAATTCCAGGGACATAATACGGAATTATCTTGAAATTTATTCCTTCCAGGGGCATGGTCAGACTATGGCACGTTTATCCCGAATCGTTATACCCGGCTACCCTCATCATGTGATCCAGCGGGGCAACCGCCGGCAGAAGGCCTTTTTCGGGGATGCGGATTAGACGTCCACTGGGAGACGATCTTTTCCTTGAAACCATCGAGAAACTGTCAGGCCAGACGGTCCGGCCGCGAAAACCTGGCCCGAAGCCAAAAAAATAAGTATTGTGTCTCCGGAATTCAAAGACAGCATCAAAATGCACGACAAAACCGGCCGCCCACTGGGAAACGAGGACTTTCTGGATAACGTGAAAAACATGACAGGCCGAAACACAAGGCCGCAAAAGCAAGGGCCGAAACCAAAGAATCAGGTATTTCCACCGAATCCGGGCGCTTTTCTATGGGTGTGCGGACAAGCTTTTGATCCTGTCTTTGTTTCTCTGCCAGAACTCAAGCAGAAAGGCCAGAAACACGGACATGAAAAACCCGGCCATCAGGGCCAGGATCACGTTTAATCCCAGGTTGGGGGAGACGGGTTGTTTTGAAAGAAAGGGCGGCACAAGCACTTTGGTGTGATTTACATTGTCTTTCTGCAGCGTTAGTATTTCCAGATCATTTTGCATTTCCCGGATCGCCGAATCTGCCCGGCCGGCCTCAAGGAAAAGGTCTTCCCTTTTTTCCAGAAATTGTGTTGTCAGCCGCTCATAAATCTGATCCTGGCGGTCGGTGCAGTTCAGTGCCCAGCAAAAACGTTTCCAATGGTTCTCCGGCAGCGGCTGCGCCGGCATTATGGACGGCCTGAACCAGCCGGGAAAGCTGTTCCCTGACGGTTTCAAGCTCCTGTTTCAGAAAAGACGCCTCTTTTTTGAGTCTTTCAATGCGTTTTAAAAAACTGGATTTTTTCGCCTGATGTTCTTTGATCCGGTTTTTTGTCTCCGTTATCCGGGAATTCAGCGACGCGCGATCCATATGGATCATCTGCTCATGATCCTTGATCAGCTTTTCATTCAATCGGGTCAAAAAATCAAGCGGGTCTGCAGAACGGGGCGCTTTCAGGCGGATTTCCACAATGCCGCCGCCGTCTTCGGAAGCTGAAACAGCAAGATCGTTTTGCAGAGAAAATCCGGTGCTTCCTTTAAATGGCGGGTTGGCAAAGACCTGCCGGGCAAAGCCGCGCAGCTTTTCTGCAGCAGCCTCTTCCCTGGTTTTCATTTCAATATTGATTGTCCCTTGTTTAATCTGACTGACAGACCTTTCCGGCACCGGAACCTGACCGATCTGAAGGATTGTCTCTGCACGGTACTTCTCGGTCATCACAGAGGTGGCACCAAAAGCAGCACATCCAAAAATCAGGGTCAATCCGATAATGACCCATTTCCAGCGAAACAGCACCGCAGCCAGGTCGGCCAGGTCAATTTCATCTTCTGCAGGGCCATAACCGGCAGTGGGCGGATAGCCTTGAAGTTGCGGATTGCTCTGGTTCTTTGCTTGTTCGTCGCCAGCCATGCAGCGCTCCTGAATGCTGTTTGAAATGGGTGATTATGTTGTTATTTCATGGGGTTTTTTTGGTTCAGCCGAAAACATGGACGCCTGCCCGGAGCAGCTGTACTCGGGCAGAATGGATTGGAGGTATTGGCGGATGGCGGACTGGTTTCTCTGTCTGGCTGCCTGCTTTAACATGGCAAAATACGGATCCAGGATTTCCACATCCACACTGGCGCAGTTTAAAACCATGATCTTGGCGTGATCCGTTGCCACCACATTTTCATGATCGGTCATCAGCTCTTCGTAAAGCTTTTCGCCCGGCCTTAAGCCCACATATTCGATCTTGATGTCCACATCCGGTTCAAACCCGGAAAACCGGATCAAATCCCTCGCCATTTCGGCGATTTTGACCGGCGCGCCCATTTCCAGGATAAAAATCTCACCGCCCTTGCCCATGGCCCCGGCCTGGAGAATCAACTGGCAGGCCTCGGGGATGAGCATGAAATAGCGCACCACCTCCGGATGGGTCACCGTGACCGGACCGCCGTTTTTGATCTGTTTTTTAAACAAGGGAATCACGCTGCCGGCGCTGCCGATCACGTTGCCGAATCGTACCGTGACAAACCGGGTGGCTGAATTTCCGGCCATGCTTTTGTGCTGCACGATCATCTCAGAGACCCGCTTGCTGGCCCCCATGATATTGGCCGGGTTCACGGCCTTGTCCGTGGAGACAAAAACAAATTTTTCGCATCCATAACGGTCTGCCACATCCACCATGTTTTCAGTGCCCATGATATTGTTTTCCACAGCCTTCCACGGATGGGCCTCGAGCATGGGGACATGCTTGTAGGCGGCGGCGTGAAAAACAATCTCCGGGGAAAACCGGTCAAATACGTTTTCTATCTCCCTGATGTGCTGAACATCGCCAAGATGGGCAATTACGGAAACATTGGGATAATTGCGCCGCAATTCAAGGTCGATTTCATACAACGGGCTTTCCGCCCATTCAAAAAGAATGATCTTTGACGGCGCAAACCGGCAGATCTGCCGGCACAACCCCCTGCCGATGGAACCGCCGGCTCCGGAGACAAAAACGGTCTTGCCCTTTAAAAACGCCCCGATTTGTTCCTGATCCAGTTCCACAGGCTTTCTGCCGAGCAAATCCCGGAACTCCACATCCCGGATGGCGTTGACCGTGACCCGGCCGTCGATGAGCTCGCCCATGCCCGGCACGGTTTTGAACTTGATACTGCAGTACTTGCACAGCTCAACAATGGAGCGGATTCTTGCCGCGTCCGCCGAGGGAATGGCAATGACCACATCAGAAACCCCCAGCCGGTCAACAACCCTGGGAAGCCGGGAAATCTTGTCCAAAACCGGCACCCCGTGAATTTTTCTGCCCTTTTTAACCCGATCATCATCAAGAAAACCCACCACCTCGTATCGAATCGAGGCATTGTCCTTGATTTCGCGCAGAATTTTTTCCCCGCAGTCGCCCGCACCAATGATCAGGATTCTGTGCGGCGCACTCTTTTTTTCTCTCAAGACCCTGACCAGATTTTGAAACAGCGCCTTTGTCCCGGCCCGGCGCGCCGACTGCTCAAAAATCACCCGGGCGGCCACGCGAACCCCGGCAATGGCAATCAAAGTAAAGCAGTAATCAATCAAAAAAACTGACCTGGAAAAGCCTTCAAAGCGGTATCTGGCCAGCACAAACAAGATCAGGGCAACACTGGCGGCAGTGGAAGCCTTAATGACGTTGAAAAGATCATTTAAGCTGGTATATCGCCACATACCGCTGTAAAGATCAAAACAATAAAACGCGGCGATCTTTATGAGCAGTACATAGGGCAGAAGAGTAAAAAACGGCGCAAACTCCCGGCTTGAAACACTGAAGTCAAAACGCACAAGGTAGGCGCCATAATGCGCGGCCATCAGCAATAAAATATCAAGGCAGAAAATGATAAAAAAGTTTTTGGAAACCCGGATTTTCAATTACACGGTCCAGTTGGCAGATTTGTCTTGCAGTAGTGGGTGCAAAACCGTTTCATCAATCGTAATAAATACCACAGCCACAGAGGTAAATCAAGACCGGCAAGCCGGGATCAAACTTTAATTATTGCCTTTCGGATGAAAAAAACGGGTCTTTAGTGCCGCCATCAACTTAAATTCAAAAATCAAGGTTTGATGCGCCTGTAAAAAGTCTGATTTCAGATGGCGCTGTAGAAAATTCAAGATCAAGGCTTGCGCAATTTCAAAGAATACAGCGTACTTATCCGTACGTGAAATTCTGAGAAATTGCGTGTAACGCAGATATTGAATTTTTTACGGCGTCATCAAGGTTTGAGCCGTCCTAAACCGGCTCAACCATGTCCGAATCCAACTCAACCGAGACCGACTGCATGATGCTGGTCACCGAAAGCACAAGGCGAAAGTGTTTGTCCGTGCGCACCACCACGCCTTCAACATCCTTTAACGGGCCCTTGATGACACGCACGCGCCTGCCCGGATGCAGAAAATCCGCCGGAAAAACCGGAAGCCCCGAGCAAAGGGCCTGGTGGATACCGCGGAGTTCCTGCACCAGGGTAACCGGGTCTGAAACATCAATGACCCGGGCGATCTGATTGGAGCGCAGGGCCGTGTACCGGCCGGGCTCATCTGCCGTAAAAAACAAATAACCCGGAAACAATGGCAACAGGCTGTAGCGCTCCCGTTTGGCCGAAGACTGCCGGCGCCGGACCATGGGAAGAAAATAGCCGATGCCGCGATCGGCCAGGTAGCCGGCCAGGGCTTTTTCCCTGCGGCTTTTCACATGGGCGATACGCCAGCAAATGGAATCTGCCGGCGACGCATCCGCATTTTCAAGCAAATTCTCCGGAAAAATCGGGCTCGGGTTTTTCTCCGGTGACAGGGTCATACGACAAACCTTTCTTATCCAGATAAATGGCATGGTTCCATACCATGATGCCACAATGCGCAAGGGCTCGGGAGACCAGCTGCAAAAAATATCTGATCCGGTGTCCGTGGGTTCAGGCGACCATGAATGCAGCGTGCTGGTCTGCAGAAGGCACTGACGCCACCATGGAGGTGTCAATATCGGATCTGACGTAATCAGCAGCCAGATCGATGGTGCCGGCCATCTCAAAGACGGGATGGAAATTGAAATCCAGGAGGGATCGGTAAAACCGGGCGTAGATCTCCGGCCGCGTGCGGACAAAAACCTGATGCGCTTCGGCAATCCTGAAAAACTGCGCAAAATGATGAATCATCAGATAAAGACTGGCGGCGGAAAAAAATTTGGTGTCCGGCCGGGTGTAAAACTGGGGATAAAACCGGATGATTTCGATTCGCCGGGAAAAGCGGTTCAGGGAAATCATCAGGTCCCGGGAGATTTCCCTGCCGCTGGCCCGGCTGACAATGAAATATGCCATGCAGTCTCCCTCTGCCGCGCACCGGATTCGGTAACGGGCCAGCAGGCGCGGCAGGTTCAGACGCATAAACAGGGATGCAGGGGCAAGGGCCGGGGCCGGCATGGACGGATGCTCACTATCTGCGGCGCTGTTTTTTGCGGCCGCGGGTTTTCTGGTTGGACTGGCTGATCTTGATGGAACGGCCTTTGATCTGGATGCCGTTTAGTGCCTTGATGGCGCGGTCCGCCTCTGAATTGTCCGGCATGTCCACAAAACCAAATCCCTTGGACTGGCCTGAAAAGCGGTCTTTTACAACATTGACACTTTCAATGGTGCCGAATTCGGCAAAAGCGCCTTTTAAGTCTTCTTCGGTCACATTATAGGCAAGGTTGCCGATGTACATGTTCATATAAGAATTCTCCTCTGCTTGGGTGGCATTTATGGCAATGGCGCTGTTTCCGTTAATCCGCCACACAATCAGCGGAAAAGCGTCGGACCGGGCCCGGTCCTTGAAGGGCAAGCAAACAGGAAAGGCGGGCCTGAAAAAAAATCACAAAGACCCGCCGCAAAAATGCTCTTTACCACAACATTATATGTATGACAGAAATCAACGTTTATGTCAATGTTTAAAACCATGGACATCCCGGCAGGACAAATACACCTTTGCCGGACAATCCCGTTTCTCAAACCCGGAAACTATCCGGTGACATGCTTTTCCAGCACATCCTTATACAACCGGGCCGGCTCCGGGACTTCCCGGAGCGCATCAATGCGGTCCACGGTTTCCTCATACAGATTCCAGGTGGCCGTGTGGTCGACCTGGAGTGCGGCCCCTTCCAGGGACAGGCCTGCAAATGCCCCCCGGCTCCGGCTGTAGGAATAAATCTCGGATTTCAAGGTCACATCCGTTGCCGCACCCGCCTGCCGGCCCACGGGCCCGGCCGCCACGGAAGCGTCCGCTCCCACGGTAAATCGCCCGTTTTTGATCTGATCAACGGCCTTGCGGCTTTTAAACACCAGAACCAAATCCGTGGACTGGGCCCCGATCTGCCAACCAATGCTGCCTCCGTAAAGTTTGATGAAAAAGGGATTTTTCCAGTTGCCCGCATCATCGCGCACCGCAACCACTCCGCTGCCGTAGCGGCCGCCGATGATAAAACCAAGCTTGTAGACGCTTGGAATTACGGCAATGGCCTCGGCCTCGTTAAGAAGAGCCGGCGGAATCCTATTTTCCGGAATGGCACGGAGATCTTCAAGAACCTCAATGCTGTTTTGAAGAATTTTCACCTCCCGGCTGTTGCCCGCCACAGCCGTGCTTCCGGCGATCAGCACACACACGGTCACAGCCGCCATGATCCAGCCTGCATATCCCGTCAATACCTGTTTCATCTGCATTCTCCCCTTGTTTTGAATAAAACGGCGGCAACAGCTGCCAAGCCTTAAAAAAAATTTCGCAAAATCCATTCAAACAAATCATCCCCGGCGGGTTGAAACGTGCCGTACATCCTTACTTTTCCCGGGTTGCGGGCATGCTGTGACCCGCGCTCCGGTATCAGCGGTTCGGCATCAAAGCGTGCAGGGCCGGATCTTTGGGATGAAGCCGTGCGCACCCGGACCTCTCCGGTCTCCCGGTGCCGCTCATACTCCCTGCGCTTTGCTGAATCGGCCAGCACCGAATAGGCTTCCTGAACATCTCTGAATTTGCGGCTGTCGCCGCCGGCGTGATCGGGGTGATACTGTTTGGCCAGGCGGCGGTAGGCGGTCTTGACCTCTTCATGGCTGGCATCGGCAGGGATGCCGAGAATGGCGTAATAACTCCTTGCCATAATCCATACCCTCCTGATGCACCTTGTAAAATTTTCCTTTCATTGGATCAGCCAGAATTTATAAAAAATATAAACAATCCAAACCGGTTCGTCAATTTTTATGCAGCCCGCATTTCCTGCTCCACGTCCGCCATCATTTCCTCAAAATGCGGAATCTCCCGCCGCCTGAGCAACGTCGGGATCTTTTCCGTATCAATGACGTGGGGGTATCCGTGATGGGTTTTTAACATTTTTACAATATCCAGGCGATCTGAAAGCCCCTTTTCAGACCGGGGATCCTTGGTGTAGCGGTGCAGCTTCATGGCAATGATATACTCGGGCTTTAAGATACTGATGCCCCGGCCGCCAAAACTGAGAATATTGGTGGATTTCTCCCGGTTTTCCAGAATCCAGCGCATGAGCTTTCCGGAAACCGGGCGGCTTTCAGCAGACAAAAAATCCACATAAAGCCGGGTTTTTCGATGACGCAGGCTGTGGCCGGCAGAATCGGAGGTCTCAAAGCATTGATCAAGCACGACCGATTTTTCCGAAGCAATGTCATCTTCGAGAAATGCCTCAAAATCAGCTTCCTCCAGCAGCACGTCCACATCAAATGTCACCCGGGGCTGCACAGGCGGCTGAATATACTTAGACGCAGCCATGGCGCCCACCAGGATGGCCGTATCATAGACCCGGGACACGTCGAGGATCACCCGGTCAAATTTGTTAACCTCGGGATCATCTGAAAAAAAATCCAAAAAATGTTCGGCCACCACAAAACACTGGGTTTCATCGCAGGAAGTAATCTGCTGAAGCATATATTCCGGTTTCCTTTCCTTGATGGCGCCGTAAAAGTCCAACATCTGCGTTACGCGCAACTTCTCAGAATTTCACGTACGGCTAAGTACTCTGCATTCTTTGAAATTGCGCAAGCCTTGATCTTAAAGTTTTTACGGCGCCATCTGAAATCAAACTTTTTACGGTGCCATCTTCCCTGGTTTGCTGAAATACGGGCATATCATATCCATAAACCCGTTGGCATGCAAGAACATCATTGACATTGCCCCTTTTGCATCGCATATGAAATATGATATAAGCAAGGCTGGCGATTTCGAATTGTTTAAAAAAACCGGAAACAAAACCATACCTGCTGCCTACAGGACGTGTTTATCCATGCGGCTTAAAAGTGAAACCATCAATGATCTGCTGGTTGTCAAAGTGCTGGACAGCGCAGTTGACGCCGGCAATGCCCTTGAACTCAAGGCAGACCTGCTGCCCCTGGTGGAAAAACACCGGAAAGTGGCCATAGACATGGGCAAGGTAAAATTCATGGACAGCTCCGGGGTGGGGGCAATGCTTTCCTGCCTTCGGGCCATTCATCAAAACAGCGGCGAACTGAGGCTTTTCTCGGTGAAGCCCAACCTGTATCAATTGTTTAAACTGGTTCGCCTCGACACACTGGTTGGAATCCACGAAAACCGCAAAACCGCCCTCGAAGCCTTTGACCGCAACTCCGATGCCAACGCCTGATCCAAAAACCAGCCCTGAAAACCTCAAAAATGCCGATTCAGGCCACCCCATTCTGCTTTTTTTCCCCTTTGAAAACCTGCCTGAAAACGCCAATGATCTGCTCGGGCGATTATCGGAGATCTCGGGCATTCAGGCCGGAGATCTGCGCTACAGGCTTGCAGGCCGGGGCCTTACCCGGCTGAGTCCGGACCCGGGGCCGGAAAAAATAAGCCAGTGCGTCCGGCAAATCCAGAACATGGGCCTTGCAGCGGTACAGGTGCCCGAATCGGCCGTGAGGAGCCGATTGCGGCTGCCCACTGCCAGAAAAGTCAGCATTGCCGACTCCGCTGTGGTGTTTTACGACCGGCAGGACAATGCGGTGCTCACAATCGACAAAAAGACCGATCTTCTCGTGATTGTTGCCGATCTTTCGGGAAAAGCCGTGGAAAAGCCAAATCTGTCTCTTTTTATGGAGGCCGGGTCAGCCGGCAGAAATTTTGACCAGGCATTGAAACGCATATCAGCGGCCGCGCCAGTAGCCGTGATCTGCAAAATCAACCAGGAGGAACCCCCTGCAGGGGTGTTTGTGGATCATACAAGGTTTTCCTACCCCAGCATGCAAAACCATATGGACCTTAGTGCAGCCGTCAATTTTCGCAACCTGATGGCCATTGCCACAAAACCCGCCGGCTCAGCAGTCACGGATCATTTTTTTGGCGCCGCCCGCCTGCCCGGGGCCGTGCCCGATTATCAAAGCGGACAAAAAAAAATCCTGACCGCCTTAAACCGCTATACCCGCTACATGGTGGCCGCAGCCCGGGCCGGCGTTTTCCGGCAGACCCGCAAACCCGCTGGTATTGCCGGTTTTGCCGGCATCCCAGGGCTCACACGGTCTGGCAGGGCTGCGCAAGCATCCGAAAATGAGCAGGATTTTTCGACCCCGCACGATTCGTCTTCACCCCGGGAGGCCAAACCCAAACCGCCGCCGGAGGCCGATTCTTCGGGTATCAGGGGCTATTTCGCAAACGCGCCTCACGAGTTCATCATGGGCGGGGTTTTCGTGGTGATGGGGGTTTTATGGTGTTTTTTCAACCTCCAGCGCTTTGACCACCCGGTTTTCTGGAACACTTTGGCCGGCGTCGGTCTGATCACCGCCGGCCTGTGGCTTTTCTTCTATTCTCTTGTGATGCTGCACTACAAACGAATGGTTGAAAACACTCCCACTTCCCGGGTTCGTTCGATGGCCATGGGCACGGCCGAGCTCGAGGGCCGGGCCCGCCAATATTATGATCTGCGCTCGCCCCACAGCAAAACCAAGTGCATTTATTACTGGTGCACCTACCTGCGGCGGGTGCGCACTTCAAAGGGAAACAAGTGGCGGGTGGAAAAAATTGCCCGCTCCGGGGCCCTGCCCTTTTACCTGGAGGATGAAACCGGCCGGATTCTGGTGCGGCCCAGGGGCGCGCTCATGCTTGCGGACAAAAGCCGCCAGGAGTTTTGGGGCGGACAGGGAATGTGGCTGGCCCCGGATCTCCGGGACAGGGGCACAAAAATCATCGAAACCCTGATTGCTGAAGGCGCCCGGATCTATGTGCTGGGCGCCGCCGGAACCGAACGCACCGGCCCGGCCTTCAGGCAGCGGCTCATCGCCCGCCTTCGGGCGCTCAAATCTAATCCCGACGCCCTTGCCCAATACGACACCAACAACGACGGCCGAATTGACGAACATGAATGGGAGGCCGCCCGCACGGACATGGAAACCCGGCTGCATGCCGAATCTTTGGCCGGCGGCACAAGCCCCGGCGAGCGGCCGGTGATCAAAAAACACAAACTGGCCATGATGCCGTTTATCATCGCAGACTCTGAATCGGCCATCATCCGAAAACTGGCCCTGCGCACCTGGCTTCTGCTGCCGGGCGGTCTTGCGGTTGCCGGGCTCGGCCTGCAGCTGCTCATCCGTCTTTACCACGGATGAAAAACCTTAAATCCAGAACCTTGAACCTGAAAAGGAACAAAACCCATGAGCACTATTATCCTGTTGATTCTTCTAGGGGTGATTGTCGCACTGATCATTTACCTGGTTGTCATCTTCAACGGCCTTGTGCGGCTGAAGCATAACATTGACCGGGCATGGAGCAACATTGACGTTTTGCTTAAACAGCGCTACGATGAACTGCCCAAGCTCGTCCGGGTATGCGAGGGTTATATGCAGCACGAGCGGGCGGTGCTGGAAAACGTCACCCGGGCGCGGGCGCAGTTGGACAATGCCGGCAGCGGCACGGAGGTGATCGAGGCCAACAATGCCATTTCCCAGGCCCTGCGCTCGCTTTTTGCCGTTGTGGAAAACTATCCGGATCTCAAGGCGGATCAGGCTTTCCGGCAGCTCCAGAGCCGGGTTTCCCAGCTCGAGGACCAGATAGCCGACCGCAGGGAGCTTTACAACGACAGCGTGAATCTGTTTAATATCCGGATCGAGCAGTTTCCGGACGTGTTTGTGGCCAACATGATGAAGCTTGTACCCAGGCAGCTCTGGCAGATTGAGCCCGAACACCGGCGGGATGTGGAAATCAGTTTTAACATGGCATAAATAGTGCCTGAACAAGGAGTTTTTTAAATGGATGACTACAATAAAAACAAAATTGCCACCCGCGCGGTTCATTCCGGCGAGGTCCGGTTCAACGAATACGGGTCTGTGACCACACCCATAGTGCAGACCTCAACGTTTATCTTCAGAAACGTGGAAGAAATCCGGAAACTCGCAGACGGCGACATGGAACGCTTTGAATACGGCCGGTACGGACATCCCACCCAGCTTGCGGCCGAGCGCAAGCTGGCAGCTCTTGAGGAGGCCGAGGATGCCATTCTTTTTTCCTCGGGCATGAGCGCCATCACCACCTCCCTTTTCATGCTGCTCAAAGCCGGCGATCACCTGATCATAACCGATGACGCCTACAAGCGCACCCTGGACTTCTGCAAGTCCTATCTGGGGCGTTACAATATCGAGTGCACCGTAGTCCGGATGTGCGACTACGAGGCCATGGAAAACGCCATTCAACCCAACACCAAAGTGTTTTTCTCCGAGTCGCCCACCAACCCGTATTTAAACATCATGGACCTGGAACGGCTCACGGAAATCTTCGGCAAACGGGATATCACCGTGATCTCGGATTCCACCTTCGCCACACCGTTTAACCAAAAGCCCCTGGAATACGGTGTGCACCTGGTGATCCACAGCGCCACTAAGTACCTGGCCGGCCACAACGACCTGCTCTCCGGGGTTTTGCTCGGCAAAAAGGAACTCACCGATCCCATCCGGGAATTTCTCAAAATCACCGGCGGCGTGATCGACCCCAACTCATCGTATTTGCTGATCCGCGGGCTCAAAACATTCCCTTTGCGCATGGAGCGGCTAAACAGCAACGCCCAGGTGGTGGCCGAGCACCTCGAAGCCAACGCCAAGATCAACCGGGTCTATTACCCCGGGCTTTCCAGCCATCCCCATCATGACGTGGCAAAACGCCAGATGAAAGGATTTGGCGCAGTGGTTACTTTTGAGGTCAAAGACGATGCCGAATACGTGCTCAATTTCTTAAGCCGGCTAAAAATCTTAAGCATCGGCCCGAGCCTGGGTGGGGTGGAATCGCTGATCACGCACCCGGCCACTATCAGCTATTATATGCACACCCCGGAAGAACGCATGGAACTGGGCATCAAGGACGGGCTGATCCGCCTGGCCGTTGGCATAGAAGACCCTGAGGATATTGTCGAGGATATTGACCAGGCACTGGCAGGGGCGGAATAAGCCCGGGGCAAAACCGGCTTGAATGTGCCAATCCCAACGCCGGAAAAAATATACAGGATCTTCAATGATTGCCATTGTTTCTTTGCTGGTCATTGTTTTTTTTTCCATCCTTATTACCCGGGTTGCCACCATCGCGCTAACCCATACCGGGCTCAGCCGGCAGGCAGCCCGGTTCCAGGCACGATCGGCTTTTACCGGTGCCGGATTCACAACCAAAGAATCGGAAATGGTGGTCGGCCATCCCATCCGGCGCAAGATCGTACTGCTGTTGATGCTGTTGGGAAACGCCGGCATTGTCACGGCCATGTCGTCTCTGATTCTGTCCTTTGTGCAGCAGAATGGCGGCGGGGCCGGCCTGGCGTTAAAAATTGTCCTGCTGATCACCGGTTTGGTGGCGCTCTGGGCCCTGGCCGCCAGCCCCTGGGTGGACCGGCGACTGTCGAAAATCATCGACAAATCCCTGAAACGCTTCACGACGCTGGATGTCCGCGATTATGCCAGCCTCCTGCATCTGGCCGGCGACTACCGGCTGGCTGAACTGCTGGTCAACCCGGAAGACTGGCTGGCCGGCAAAACCATGATTGAAGCCCGCCTCAAAGATGAAGGCGTGATCGTGCTGGGCATTGAACGAAACGACGGCACCTTTACCGGGATACCCGAGGGCCAGACGAAAATCCGGGCTGGCGATGTTCTCGTGCTCTATGGCCGGACCGGCTCCCTTCAGGATCTGGATGAACGCCGCAAAGGAATCCAGGGCGATATCCGGCACCACCAGGCCACTATCGATCAGGAAGAAGCAGAGAAAAAGGAAGATCCGGAAAATACCGGCAACAAAAACAACAGTGCTTGACAGGACAAAAACTGCATGCTAATGATGATGCGTCTTTTTGTCGGGGCGTAGCGCAGCCTGGAAGCGCACTTGCATGGGGTGCAAGGAGTCGCAGGTTCAAATCCTGCCGCCCCGACCAAATAAAGCCAATCAAAGGGTTATGGATTTTCCATAGCCCTTTTTTTGTGCCCTTTTTCGCTTAAGGGGCCACTCGGGGAGCCATATTTTTCTTGCTTGGGAAAATGCAGGGGCTTCAAAAAAGATTCGGGACGTTACCTTCCATTTAACCGATCCCGGCTTTAAACATGCCCACCTATTACTTAAAAAAAATCATTTCGCCTGCGGCCTCTGAGGGGTTTATTTTGTCACCCGGTGGGTGCTGGTCTGTCCCGCCCGGTTTAAATCTTCGTGTTTGTTGTGGTGCGTTCATTTTGATGCTTTGTTAAAGCAATTTTGACACACTCGTAAAAATCGGTTTTCAGATGGCGCCGTAAAAGTTCAAGATCAAGGCTTGCGCGATTTCGAAGAATGCAGAGTAGTTAGCCGTACATGAAATTCTGAGAAATCGCGCGTAACGCAGATATTGGACTTTTACGGTGCCATCAATTTTTGTTTGCCGTCTAAGAAGGAGAACTGATAATAACCACTTTAATCCAGGCCGCATATCCATTAACGGCAGATACACAACAATCGAAACCGCTTACATGGATCCGCTTATGCGAAAACTGCTTGATTTCATCACTGCTGAACTTTCCGCGGGCCGCCCGGTAACCAGTGCGGTCATCACAGCCAGCAGCGGCTCTACACCGCGGACAACCGGCAGCCGAATGGCCGTGACTGCAGACGGCCGGACCTGCGGCACCGTCGGCGGCGGACCCGGCGAGGCCATGGCCCGGCGCGAGGCCCTGGACGCCGGCAAGACCAAACACAGCAAGTTATTAAGACTTGATTTCACCGGCAAAGATGCGGCTGAAGCGGGCATGATCTGCGGGGGGCAGATTGATGTCCTGATCGAATACATTGCGCCGACTATGGAAAATACCCGGATTTTCAAGGATTTGCTCAACAACTGGGACAACGGTGCAGGCCTTGTGCTGTGCACTGTGTTTCGGGAATATGGCGGGCAGGTGCAGATACTGTCACGGAGCCTGGCACCGGACCGGCTGCCCTCTGAACTGCCGGCAGCCCTGCAAAGCAAGGCGCAGAACCGGGCCGGCAAATCCAGTCTTCCGTTTTCCGAAAGGCAAAACGGATACACCGTGCTCATTGAACCCATGCGCTCCCGGGGCCGGGTCATCATTGCCGGTGCCGGACATGTCGGGCAGGCAACAGCCATCCTGGCGGCATTTACGGGGTTTCAAACCCTTATTTTAGACGATCGGGCCGAGTTTCTGGCACCGGAAAACTTTCCCCCTGCCTGCCGGATCCAGCAGGTAAATGATTTTGCCGACTGTTTCAAAAACCTGACTGTCGGGACCGACAGCTTGATCGTCATTGTCACCCGCGGCCATATCCATGACCAGACAGTGCTGGCCCAGGCGCTTGAAACCGAGGCCGGCTATATCGGCATGATCGGCAGCCGGAAAAAGCGGGACGCCATATATCAGAATTTGCGCGATCAGGGCGTTTCCCAGGCGGCCCTCAAACGGGTTCACTGCCCGATCGGTCTTTCCATCAACGCGGATACGCCGCAGGAAATCGGCGTCAGCATCCTGGCGGAACTGATTCAGAAAAGGGCCAAAAATGCTTGAAATGCATGGCTTAAAAATCGGCGCATTGATTTTGTCCGCAGGGCGCTCCAGTCGGCAGAACGGTTTCAAGCCGATTCTTCCCATCGGTCCCATGACGGTTCTTGAGCACTGCATTCACCTGTTTACCGAAAGCGGCATTGGCGCTGTTCAGGTGGTGCTGGGTCACCGGGCAGAAGAACTGCTGCCAATCGTTGAAAAAACAGGGGCCCATCCGGTTATCAACCAGGACTATGACCGGGGCATGTTTTCATCCGTGCAGATCGGATTGGCGGCCCTGCCCGCCCATATCGCCGGCTTTTTTGTTCTGCCTGTTGATATTCCGCTTGTCCGGCCGATCACCCTGGAGATTCTGGTGGATTGTTTCAGCCGGAATCCAAACACCGAAGCTTTTCTGCCCGGGTTTGCCGGCCGGACCGGACATCCGCCGCTGCTTCGGGAAAACCTGCGCCGTGATATTGCCGCTTATGACGGCGAAAAAGGACTCCGGGGGGTGCTGGAACGATGCAGGACAACTGTTGTATCCGTGCCGGATCGCCATATTCTGGAGGATATGGATACACCCGAGCAATACATCAAAATAGTGAATTTCTGGCAGCGCCGGGATATTCCGACACCGGATGAAGCCGAAATCCTTCTGCTCCGGGAATGCCGGGACAACGAGGACAATGTCCTGCACGGCCGCTCTGTGGCGCAAGTGGCAAAAAGGCTGGCCGAGGCTGTCAATGAAAGTGGGGCTTCGACCATTGATACGCAGCTTGTGGTGGCTGCGGCCCTGCTGCACGACATTGCCAAGGGGCAGGCTGACCATTGCCGCGCCGGGGCTTCGCGTCTGAAGGCCCTGGGTTTTTCAGATCAACTGGCTGAAATCGTGGCCTGTCACGCGGATTACGAGCCGGTTGCCGGCACTGCCGTCAATGAAGCAGAACTGGTTTACCTGGCCGATAAGCTGGTCCAGAAAACAAAGACGGTAGGCCTGGATACACGTTTCCAGACCAGGTATGACCGGTTTGCTGGAAATAAAGAGGCCCGTCAGTCTGTGCTGCGCAGATGGCGGCAGGCGAAAATGATATCCGAGCGCATCGAGAAATCCATCAACTGCAGGATGACAAGCCTTCTATAAAAGAAAACCATACCCTCTTGCTGCTGCGTCACGGCCACACGAAGCGCGAAGTCGATTTAACACATACCGGGCGGCAACAAGCCCGTCAGTGGGCTGATTGCCTGGTGGGAACGCAGGTAACTAAAAGTTACACCTCACCTTTGAAGCACCGGGAATTGCTGCCAGCTTCAGAAATTCCTTGACATATATAATGCTATAAGAGATACTGTAATGTTTTGGGTACATCAATTTTGAGCATTATCTTAAAAAGGAAAGGACAGACTCATGCGCGTTACAGATTTTTATGCAGGCAAGGCACCGGTTGTTTCCATGGAATTTTTCCCGCCCAGGGATGAAGCTGCTGCTGAAAAATTCGACAATATTGTGGATACCCTGGCAGACCGAAATCCGGATTACATGAGCGTTACCTTCGGGGCCGGCGGCTCCAACCGTGACGGTTCCTACCAGACGGTGAAAAAACTCATCAAGGACAAGCAACTGCCCACTGTGGCCTATATTGCCGGATACGGGCTGGGGCCGGATGAAATCACAGAGGTGCTGGACAACTACAAGGCCCTTGGGGTGGAAACCATTTTTGTGATCCGCGGGGACAAGCCAAAGGATGAAAATTTCACCCCCCATCCGGAAAGCTTTGCCCATGCCTCGGATCTGATCGGCTTTATCAAAAACCGCTATGATTTCACCCTGGGATGTGCCGGATATCCAGAAGGACACCTGGAATGCCAAAGCCTGGACAAGGATATTGAATACCTCAAGCTCAAGCAGGACCAGGGTGCGGAGTATGTCGTGGCCCAATATTGCTATGACAACCAATTTTTTTTCGATTACGCGGACAAATGCCGGGCTGCCGGGGTCACCATTCCCATTATTCCCGGCATCATGCCGGTCTACACCGTCAAGCTCACCAATATCCTGTGCAGGGTATGCGGGGCCACCATCACCGATGCGCTGCAGAAAACACTCGATGAAGTGGCAGACAAGGACAAGGAAACCGTGCTGCAGGCAGGAATTGATTTTGCCGTGGACCAGTGCCGGGATCTGTTAAAACACAACCCGGCCGGGCTGCATTTCTACACCATGAACCGCAGCAAATCCACCAGCGCCATTATCGACAGGCTGCGCGAAGAAAATCTGCTATAGCAGCCAACCCGGGGCATCAGGCCCCTGCCTGGCGGATGCAAATTTGGCCCCGGCCTATTTCAGGCCGTGATCCCAGTTCCACTTGCCCGGCCGCTTTTTTAAATGCACCCCGGCCGGCAGGGGCTCGTGCATGTGCACGAAAACCCGGTAGCCCAGGTTCTCCAGGGTCTGGCCGTGACCGGTCAAATCCACGGCCCAGTCGGGAAACACCCAGTAATTGTCATCCATGCGGGCCACCCAGGCATGCTCGCCCCTGGGGCTTTTAAAAAGGCTTTGTTCGGCCATGGATTCTGCCTTCACCCGGGAAATGCACAAGGGCCAGTTTCCGTAAATCACAATACCCAGGGGCAGCGGGGCCCTGGCCGGCAGGTGGGTGTAGTCATTTTTCCCCAATTCCGGGCTGACAATCACCCCGGAAAAGCCCATTGACGCCAGGGTTTCCATGGCAAGCGCGTTGGCAATGTTGCAAAACGGCCCGGCCCAGATGCGCAGGCCCTTTTTTGGGGGAAAAAGTGCCATCTGCCAGGGCGAGTTGAGCACGAACTGCTTAAATCCCTTGTCCACGGCCGCAGTCACCGCTGCCCGGAGGCCGGCTTCGGCATCCGGCCAGACCACCGGCGGCAGCCACCACCAGATCCGGTTGGTAAGGGGCAGCTTGCCCGGCTTCATCTCCGGGCTCAGCCAGATGCCGGTATTGGCGCTTGCAGGCATTTCTTCGGGCAGCTCCCGCTGCAGCCCCATTTCCACGACAGGATGGCGGTGTAAAGTTTTGGCCGGCAGCCTAGTTTGAAACCGGGACGGGGAAGCCCCTATTTCCGGCAGGGTTTCGAGCCGGTCGGCAAAGGGTTTGATTTCGGCTGTCAGTTCCGGTTCGCGCCGGTCAATGAGAAACACGGGCGTATCATTGGCGGGCCGTTCCTTTTCAGTGAGATTTAAGTAAAACCGGCCCTTTTTGGGCACGTGTCTGGCAATGCGAAGGGTGCGGTGCCAGGACTGATCCTCGTAGCCGATGCGCAAAAGATCGCCGGGCAGCAGAGCGTCTCTGGGATCCATGTAGGGTTTGGTTTTCGGGCCCTGGACCTTGCCGATGAGCATGCCGGAACCGGTCTGGGTGTCTATGTCAACCGGATTCCAGGGCCGCTGGGGCAGAAACCGGTAATGGGTGGGCTTTCTTCCCAGGGCCTGGTCCAGAAACGACAGGGCGGTCTTGCGGGCAGCGCTGTCACCCGGGTGATCGCGCAGCATCTTGTAGGCGGCGGTGGTATAATACACGTAATGGGGCCCCTTTTTGCGCCCCTCGATTTTCAGGCCGGATACGGCTGGCACTTCCAACAGCAGCTTGGTGAGCACATCGAGCCACAGGTCCTGGCAGGAGAAAAACCGGCTGCGGTTTTTGCCCTGGTTGTAAATCCGCCTGCAGGGCTGCACGCAACTGCCCCGCAGCCCGCTTTTGCCGCCCAGAAAGCTGCTCCAGTAGCACCGGCCCGAAACCCCGTAACAAAGGGCGCCGTGGACAAATACCTCAAGGGAAAGTTCATCAGGGCAGTTTTCTGCAGCCGCCTTGATCTCGTCGATGGAAAACTCCCTGGGCAGCACCACCCGGCTGACCGAGGGCAAGGCGCGCACCACATCCAGGGCTGCGGGAAAGGAGACATTGGCCATGGTGGACAGATGAAGCTCGCCCTTAAATCCGGCCTGCCCGGCAATGGCCACCATGGCCGGGTCCTGGATGATCAGCGCATCGGGTCTGACATGCCGGCAAAGCTGGTCAGCCAGTTTGCCCGCATCTGCCAGTTCGTCTGGCTTGATCAGGGTATTGAGGGCCACATAGACCCTTTTGCCGTGCTCATGGGCCAGCCGGGTGAGCCTGGCCATTTCCCCGATGGTGAAGTTGTCTGCGGCCATGCGCGCGTTAAAATCCTTGAGCCCGCAGTAAACCGCATCCGCACCCGCGGCCAGGGCCGCAAGAAAGGACTCCTGGTTGCCTGCCGGGGAAAGAATTTCAGGTTTTTTGGGTGATTTTTTTGTATCCAAAGCCGTTTTTTCAGATGTCATAGGAAAATTTCAATTCAATTGGAATGAGCATGTCTCGGCCCGGCCTGCAGATGCCTGCAGGCCGGGCCTTCAGACTGGACTTGTTTGCAAAATCGTTTAATGATATTAAAAAACGTATGGAATCGCAATTTATAATTAAAAAATGAATTCATCTTTATCAATAAAAGGACAATAAAATGAAACTGGCAGTAAGCGGAAAAGGCGGAGTGGGCAAAACCACGTTTTCAGCCCTGTTAATCCGGGCATTGAGCGAGCAGAAAAAGCGGGTCCTGGCCATTGACGCGGACCCGGATGCCAACCTTGCGGCAGCCGTGGGCATTGAAGGCGCAGAGGGGATCGTACCGATTTCGGAGATGAAGGACCTGGTCTATGAGCGCACTGAAGCCAAACCCGGCAGCATTGGCGGATTTTTCAAAATGAATCCCAAGGTGGATGATCTTCCGGACGCGCTTTCAGCAACGCTGGACAACATCAAGCTCATGCGCCTGGGCGGCGTGAAAAAAGGCGGCGCCGGATGCATCTGCCCGGAAAGCACTCTGCTCAAAGCCCTGATCACCCATATTGTGCTGGCACGGGATGAAGTCGTCATCATGGACATGGAAGCGGGAATCGAGCATTTGGGCCGGGCCACGGCCAGGGCCGTTGACCGGCTGATCGTGGTGGTGGAGCCGGGCCGAAGAAGCATTGACACGGCCATGCACATCAAGCAGCTGGCCGGAGAAATCGGCCTGGACAAGATTTCGCTGGTGGGCAACAAGATCCGGGGGGAAAAAGACCGGCAGTTTCTGGAGCAGCACCTGCCGGATTTCGACTTTCTGGGATTTCTGCCCTTTGACGACGCCCTGATCGAAGCGGACCTAAGCGGCATGTCCCCGTATGAAGCAGACTCTGCGGCCAAGTCCGAAATCATCAAAATGATTGAAAAGCTCTGATGGCAGAAAAGCGCCCTTATCCCAAAAAACGGCGCGGGCCGGCCAAGGCAAAGCGCCAGCCGTTGAAGGCCGGCTCTGACGCCAAACTCAAAAAGGTGTTTGCCGAAATCGGCCGGCCGGAAAAGCGACCGTTTAAACCCGATCCGTTCCAGACCCAGGCGCTTAAAGCCATGGACAAGGGCGACTGCCTGGTGACCGCGCCCACGGGTTCCGGCAAGACATGGATTGCCGTGGAAGCCATCCGCAAAATCTTTGATGCCGGCGGACGGGCTTGGTATGCATCGCCATTAAAGGCCCTGACCAACTCCAAGTACTGCGAATTTGCCGAAATCTTCGGTGCAGACAACCTGGGCATTCTCACGGGAGACCGCAAGGAAAACACTGATGCGCCGATTATCGTGGGCACCACTGAAATTCTGCGGAATCAGCTCTATGATGCCATGCACCGGGGCGAGGATCTGGGCACAGACCTTGTGGTCCTGGATGAGGCCCATTTTCTGGGTGACGAAAACCGGGGGGTGGTCTGGGAGGAAACCATGATTTACCTGCCGGCGAGAATCCCGCTGCTGATGCTGTCGGCCACCGTGGGAAACGCCGGCCAGATCGCGGCCTGGCTGGAATCCATCCGTGGCCGCAAATGCCTTGTGGTGGAGGAAAAAAAGCGACCCGTGCCCTTGTACCCGCTTTTTCTCCATCCTTCCGGCACCCTGTTTCCCCTGCTGGACAAAAAAGACAAGAAAGGCGGCGGGGCCAGGCTGTACAAGAAGGTTCTCCAGTTTTTAAAAAACACCAACAATGCCAGGCGCGGCGGTTTCGGCGCAAGCCTTCCAAAAATGGGCGATGTGCTGGCCGTGTTTCGCAAATACAACCTCCTGCCGGCCATTTTTTTCCTGAAATCCCGGGCGGACTGCGACAATGCCCTGCTTTTGTGCGCCGACTACAAGGTAACCGAAGACCCGGAACGCAAAGCCGGCAGAAGACAGCGGGTCACTGAACTCATTGAAAAGGCGCCCCACCTGGCCGATCACAAGCAGGTGCCCGATCTGGTGCACAAGGCGGTGGCCGCCCATCACAGCGGCCAGCTGCCGGCATGGAAACTGGTGATCGAAACATTGATGACAGAAGGCTATCTGGATGCGGTGTTTGCCACCTCCACTGTGGCCGCGGGCGTGAATTTTCCCGCCCGCACCATTGCCTTTCTCAACTCGGACCGATTCAACGGCCGGGAATTTATTTCCCTCAATCCCACGGAATTTCACCAGATGACCGGCCGGGCCGGCCGCCGGGGCATGGACAACATCGGCTTTGCCGTGGTCATCCCGGGCCGGTTCATGGACACGCGCTATGTTGGCCGGCTTGTTTACGCCCAGCCCACGGATGTGGACAGCCAGATTCAGATCAATTTCTCCATGACCTTAAACCTTCTTCTCTCCCATAGCCCCAAACAGGTGCGGGAACTGCTGGACAAGTCCTTTGCCAATTTCCAGTTCCAAAGCCGGCGCAAAAAAAAGAAAAAGCAGACCGGCAGCATCCGGGACATGGATCATTTATGGGCGGAATTTGTCCGGCATCTTGATTTTTTAAAGCAGAAAGATTACGTGGCAGAAGACAACCGGCTCACCGAAGACGGCATCTGGGCCTCCCAGCTGCGCATTGACCATCCCCTGATGGTGGCCGAGGGATTCCGCCAAAACCTGTTTCCCCAATCCGACCCAGCCCTTCTGGCGGCCATCATGGCCGCGTTTGTCAACGAGCGGGAAACCGATGAAGACAGCATTCATCCAAAGGACGTGCCCGAAGCCCTGGAAGAGGCCTACCTGGGCATCCGGGAGGGCCTGCGGCCCTTTGCAAAGGAAATGATCGCAAAAGGCTTTACAGCGCCATTTTTATTCATGCGCCCGGCCATGACCGTTTATCACTGGACTGCGGGCCGGGACTGGGAATCGGTGCTTGCCCTGTGGGACAGCGCCGAAGGGGATCTGGCCATGCTGATCATGCGCACTGCGGACAACCTGCGCCATATCCGCAATTTAAAAACTGTGTTTCCGGAAGCCGCTCAGAGCGCGAAAACCGCCATGGAGCAAATCCTGAGGGACCCGGTGGTCCCGGCACTCGAAGCCGAATAAAAACCAATGTCTGTTTTCAACTGGATCATTGTTGGTTTAAACATCCCCCTTTCTTTGCTGTCTGCCGGTCATGCCCTGTTTTTCAAGCGCACCCCCCAGTCAGCCCTGGTCTGGGTGGCGGTATGCCTGACATTTCCTTTTGTGGGCCCCCTGGTTTATTTCCTTTTCGGCATCAATCGGGTCCGGAACCGGGCCCGGAGACTGGAAATCAAGCGCCCGTCACACCGGGTGGAACCCGGGGGCGGCGATTCCTTTGAAACCGCAAAACATCTGCCCGCGGACCTGGAGGTTTCCCGGGCGGTGTCCGATATCGCCCGGATCTCCGACAATGTTTCGCGGATGCCCCTTGTGGGCGGCAACCGCATTGATCTGCTCCACAACGGCGAGCAAACCTATCCGGCCATGATCCAGGCCATGGAAAACGCTGAGCACCGGATTTTTCTGTGTACCTATATTTTTGACACGGATTCATCCGGCAGACAGATGATCGGGGCCCTGGCCGCAGCCGCAGCCCGGGGCGTGGAGGTTCGGGTAATTGTCGACGGGTTTGGAGAGCTTTATTCCCGTCCCAGGGCCAGCGCCCTTCTGGAAAAAGCCGGCATCACCTGCACCCGGTTTCTGCCCCCGCGCCTTGTTCCCCTGCCCATGCTGCATATCAACCTAAGCACCCACAGAAAAACCCTGGTGGTCGACGGGGACGTGGGATTTACAGGCGGCATGAACATCGGTGACAGGCACATGGCAGAAGTCAAAGACAACAGCAAACGGGTGGTCGATACCCACTTCCGCCTAACCGGCCCCATTGTTCGCCAGCTGGAGCAAAGCTTTATCGAGGACTGGTCGTTTTGCACGGGCCAGGCCCTGGAGCCCACGGCCACGCCCACGGTATCAAGGGGAAAGGCCGTGTGCCGCGCCATTGCCGACGGGCCCAGCGAACCCGTGGACAAGCTTTCCGCCGTCCTGGTGGGGGCGGTGGCCACGGCCAGAAAGCACGTGATGATCATGACACCCTATTTCCTGCCTTCCGTGGAGATGATCTCAGCCATCCAGACCACCGTGCTGCGCGGCACCCGGGTGGACATTGTGCTGCCTTCTGTCAACAACCTGCCCTTTATCCAGTGGGCGACCAACAATATGCTCTATGAGCTTTTGTTCTGGGGCGCCAATATCTATTTTCAGCCCCCGCCTTTTGTGCATTCAAAGCTTTTTGTGGCAGACGGCCATTACGCCCAGATCGGATCGGCCAACATGGATCCGCGCAGCCTGAAATTAAATTTTGAACTCAACGTGGAGATTTTTGACGCAAACATGGTGGAAGACATTGCCGGCTATGTGGAAGAAAAAATCCAGCGCTCCCGGCAAATTTATCTGACGGATATCAACAACCGATCCTTTGCCGCCAAAACCCGCGATGCCCTGATGTGGCTGTTTTCCCCTTACCTGTAAGCGGATTTGCCGCGCCTGCGCATCCGATCGCGCACCTGCCTGGAACGGCTGTGGATCAGGGCATATCCGTAGCGGATATTTTTGCCGAACAATTCGGATGAATTGCGGAAGTTGCTGCGCAGCTTCATGCCGTTGGAGGTGACCTTGCGCAGGATATTGATTTCCTTGCCCACCACCCGGGTGGCGCGGTCGCGCACCGAATCGAGAAACGCGGCCCGGTCTTTTGCGCACGCCGCGCAGGTCACGGCCCGGCCGAACTGAAACAGGTTGTGGCCGTCGCTGCCCCCGGTCAGCCCGGCATCCAGGTTAAATCCCAGCAAGGTGCTGTCCATGTTCCACTTGTGCAGGTTGCCGGCATTAATGGCCTCGATGCCGTCTGCAGAGGCCAGCAGGTACTGCTGGCGAATACTGGAGAACATGGGGTTGCATACCCCCACGTAGGCCGCCGAGAAAGGATGGGGAAACACAATCACGCACTTGTACTGCCGGGCGCAGGCAATCAGCGATTCCATGGACAGGGCGCACGAAGACATGACCTCTTTTCCCAGAAAGGGCCGCAGGTCCTTTTCGTAAAACCGAATCAGATCATGGATCTCATAAAAATAAACCAGCAGATGGGCCCCTTCCCGGGAGGTGACCTCGATGCCCGGAATGCTGAAAATATCCCTGTGGCGGGCCATTTCCAGGGCGCCGCCAATGGCGTTGTGGTCTGTGACGGCAATGCCGATGCCCATCTTTCGGACCCGGCCGGCAATGGCTTCAATATCATTGGAACCGTCTGAATACCGGCTGTGAAAATGCATGTCCACCACCGCGGCACTTTCCCTGAGACGATCAAGATCCGGCCGGGCAAAATGAACACGATGTGGATTTAACGATTGTGCAGCATCACAGGCGGATGCACGATTTGCAGATCCCAATGGATAACATCTCCTTTATCAGATTAACATATTTATTATAATACAGCGTTTGATAAAACACAATGCCGGATTCAAAACAGTTTTCACCCATACAAACAAGGCCGTTTTTTCTGCTGTGTTCCCTGCGTTGTGCCGGTGCCGGGTTTGTGCTACATTGGCTGCCAGGCCGGAACCCTTAAAACTTGATGAGGCTGTAAAAAGTCATTTTTACAGGCAGTGTTAAGTTTTAAGTGGTTAAGTGTTAAGTAAAATCAAGAGGTTGTTTTTTTATTGTTTAGCGATTATATCACTTTTAGGACTTTTACGAGAGCATCAAACCTTGATAAATCGCTTCTAACTTCGTTCAAGGTTCAAGGCTCAAAAAAAATAACGCACTGATTGTACTTAACACTTAAAACTTGATGCCTTTGTAAAAAGTCGATTTTCAGATGGCGCCGTAAAAAGTTCAAGATCAAGGCTTGCGCGATTTCGAAGAATGCAGCGTACTTATCCGTACGTGAAATTCTGAGAAATCGCGCGTAACGCAGATATTGGACTTTTTAAGGTGCCATCAAAACTTAACACTTAAAACTTCATTGGGAACCATGGCCCCTTTGTGGCAAATTCATGATCTCATGGACCTGGAATATCTGCTCAGGCTGCGCGCTGATGCGGACAACGGCCGGGATGCAGCCATGGATCGCAGAATTTACCTGGAATATGTCAGCCGGCATCCGCAAACCGCAGACCGCAGATCCGTGCTCAAACACTGGCTTCAGACCCGGAGACAAAGCCGGACGGCTGATGACAACCAAGAGATACTGCCCGGCCGGGTCTATGCCCAGGCCATGCGCATGGCCGGATGGATCATTTTTTTAGCCGCATTTTTTGCCGGCGCTGCACTGGCCGGATCACTTCTTTCCTATGGCGGCACCACCCCGGTCAACGTATTTACCTGCCTGTGGGTACTGCTTGTCCCCCAGATCCTGCTTTTGGCATTGCTGGCGGCCGCATCCGTGCTATCCCGCATCCGGCCGTCTTTTGGCAAAAACGGCCTGTATTTTCTCATCAGCGCTTTGCTCCGGCGTCTTGCCCTCCGGCTCATTGACTGGATCGCCCCGCGCCTGTCTGTGCAGCAGCAAAACCGGTTCCAGGAGGTTGTCGGCATGGTGGGACGAAGCCGAACCGTGTACGGAAACATTTTCTTCTGGCCGGTGTTCAACACGGCCCAACTCGCGGGCATCTCCTTTAATCTCGGGGTTCTGGCCGCCATGCTCATGCGCATCACATTAACGGATGTGGCCTTTGGGTGGCAGTCTACCCTCCGGCCCGACCCTCAGACGGTTTATGCCATTATGGAATTTCTGGCCGCTCCCTGGGCATGGTTTCTGGAGCCGCCTGTTGCGCACCCCACCGCAGCCCAGATTGCCGGCAGCAAAATGGTTTTAAAGGAAGGCATTTATGGCCTGGCCTCTGCTGACCTGGCCTCATGGTGGCCGTTTTTGTGTTTCAGCGTTTTATTTTACGGCCTGGTCCCAAGGGTTGTGCTGCTGGGCCTCGGATGGTGGCAGCAGCGCAGGCACCTGGCCCGGCTCCATTTCACCCACGGGCCCTGCGACCGGCTCTGGCTTCAGATGACGGCCCCGAACGTGGAAACCCGGAGCCCGCAGACAGACGCACAAAAGCCCGGCGGCAGGACTAAAACCGGTAGCGGCCCGGAAACACCGCAGCAGACCCATAACTCCCCGCCAGACTCGGGGTGCTCTGTTGTGCTCATGGTGCCTGAAGAAGCTGGAATGGACATCTCTGCCATGGCTGAAAAAATCCGCCGCCAAACAGGACTGGAAACCGCTGCCGGCATATCGGCCACAGGGGATGCGGACCAAGACGTTAAACAACTGTCCCGGGCCCTGGAAAACGCGGGCATGAACCAGGTACGCGTGGCCGTGGTCATCGAGGCCTGGCAGCCGCCCATCCGGGAAAACCTGGCCTGGATACGCCGCATCCGCAATGCCGCCGGCCCGACCGCATCCCTGATTCTTTTTTTGGTTGGAAAGCCGGACAAAACAAGCGCCCTGCCCGGCGTGCCGACCAAAACCGAACAGGCCACCTGGCAGCAGGCGGTCAACGGCCTGGCTGATCCCTACATCCGGTTGGAAATGCCGGGAGGATAAATTGACCAAACGCTCAGACATCCCGGTTTTTGCCGTACTGGGCCACCCCAACGAGGGCAAGTCCTCGGTGGTGGCCACCCTTGCGGAAAACGACGCCGTGCCCGTGAGCCCGACCCCGGGCGAAACCCGCCAATGCCGGGATTATCCGGTTTTCATCGATGATGCGGAAGTCATCCGGTTTGTCGACACCCCGGGATTTCAAAATCCCAGGGCCGCGCACAAATGGATCACCCAAAACGCGGATCCGGAAAAACCCTGGCTTGACGACTTTATCCGGGCCCATGAAACCGATGCCGAATTTGTACACGAGTGCCGGCTGTTCACCCCGCTGGCCGCAGGCGCAGGGGTGATCTTCGTGGTCGACGGCACCCGGCCGGTGCGCACGGCCGACCGGCTGGAAATGGACATTTTGCGATTGACCGGCGCCCCCCGCATGGCTGTCATCAACACCAAGGACCGGGAGCACGGCGACTACATCGAGGACTGGAAAACCGCTGCGCGCATACACTTTAACATCATTCGCATTTTTGACGCCCAGCGGGCAAGCTTTGCCGAACGCATGGACTTGCTCAAAAGCCTCAGGGCCATTGACCCGGACTGGGATGAGGCCCTGCAGCGCGTCACTGAGGCATTTGAAACCGACTGGCATATGCGCCTGGAGCAAACCGCAGCCATTATAACGGACCTGCTGGCATCGGTGCTGCAGTATCGGGCAAAAAAAACCATACATGATGCTTCGGCCACAGAAGCGGCTGAAAAACAATTGGTTGTCAAATACCGGCAGCAGGTGGCGGATATGGAAAAAAAAGCCCATCACCGGATCAAAAAAAGATTCAAGCACAACATTTTCTCCTATGACCTGCCCGCCCAGTCCCTTGCCGGCCAGGACCTGTTTTCCGAAAAAACATTAAAGGCCCTGGGCCTGACCCGCAATCAGATGGCCTGGGCGGGAGCCGGCATCGGTGCGGGCCTCGGTGCCAAGGGGGATCTGGCCCTGGCCGGACTGACCTTTGGGGTGTTTACCGCCCTGGGCGGAGCCCTGGGGGCGGGATCAGCGGCATGGGGAACCCGGAAAATCTCCCGGGCCAAAATCAAGGGCCAGGCATTGGGCGGCATACGGATCTACGCCGGTCCTGTGAAAAACGATCAGCTGCTTTACGTGATCATTGACCGGAGCCTGATTTATTTCTGGCACGTAATCAACTGGGCCCACAGCCGGCGCGAACGGCCGGAGACGGGTAATGATTCGGATGCCGGTGTATCAAATTTTTTAAGCGCCAAATGGAGCCGGGAGCAAAAAAAAATCAGCCAGCGGTTTTTCAAAGAAGTCCGGCAAAAGGGCACAGCCGCGGGACAACAAGCGGTGCGGGAATTTTCAGCCATGATCCGGGACCTGTTAAAAGAGATTTCACGCACATGACACCCCCCCGGGCCGATGAAGACATCATCAGGCAAAACATCCTGGACATGGTGGGCCATGCCGGCAGCAAATACACCCCCATGGACCTTGAACGGGAAATCTGTGCCCGGCAAAATATCTCCAGAAAAGCGGTGCGACGGGCTGTAAACACCTTGATGGCCGAAAACCGGCTGACCTATACCCAGTTTCTGGGCCACACGTTTGTGGAAATTTCTTATAAGCGCCCTGTTGAAACCGGGGGCGGCGTAATTCTGGCTCCGCCGGACGCAGTGGTCACCCCCCGGCCGGAACAGATTGTGGTGCGTATTGAGGCCGGGGCGGCATTCGGCGCCGGCGATCACCCCACCACGCGCATGGCCTTAAAACTTGCGGCCTGGACGTTTCATGACCATATTTTACCCAAACCGGCGCAAAACTGCCGGGTACTGGATATCGGCACCGGTTCCGGGGTGCTGGCAGCCGCGGCCTGCCTCATGGGCGCGGCACGGGCCGCAGGCACTGATATTGACCCTTGCGCCCGGGCCGAGGCGGCCGGAAACGCCGCCTTAAACGGTCTGACAGACCGCATGGAGATTTTTGACAGCATCACAGCGCTTGAAAAAAACAGCCCGGGACTGCCGCCCTTTCATCTGGTTTTGGCCAACCTCCGTTACCCCACCCTTGTCCGGATGCACAAGGCGGTCACGGAAATTTCCGCGCCCGGGGCAGTGATGATTTTTTCGGGATTCCGGCCCCGTGAGCAGCCGGAGCTTTTAAAAACATATGATTCCCCTCGCTTTGACCTGCTGCGCACCCTGGAGGAAAACGGGTGGTGCGCCGCTGCAATCCAAAAAAGGCCCTGAGGGATGGAAAGATATTACAAGCAGCGTTTCGAGGCCCAGCGCCGGCTTGCGCAAAAAGTTGCGCCGTTTATGGAGGCAAACGAAATCCTGGAAAAGATGCGCTCTGAATTGCGCGAGATCATCTCCGGGTCCATGGAGGCCTGCATTCTGCTGCTGGATCCCGAGGCCGGCAAATACACCCGCCCCCTGCAGTGCGCCCTGTATGACAGGCCGATCAACTGCCTGAAATGCAAACGCCACCGGCCGGCCATCCAGCAGGCCATTGCCCGGAAAAAAGCCGTGGTGGTAACCGGCAGTCAGCCCGTGGTCCGGCATGACGGCACCTCGGTGCCCATCGGCCCGGAAGCCGCAGTGCCCGTGTTTGCGGAAAACCAGCTGCTGGCGGTTGTCAGCGTAGTGGCCATGCCCGAAACCCGTTTTTCCAGCAAGGAATTTTTCCTTCTCCAGGATTTTGCCGAAACCGTTGGTTATTTGCTTGTCAGCGCAAAAAAGCACTGGGCCATGACCCAGGAAAAAATCCGCATCAACCAGATGCTCGCCCACCTGTCGCCTTTCGTTCCCCAATCAGTTCGCAAAATCGTTGAAGACGACCCGCAAATGCTGGAGCGGGAAAAGGAAAAAAGGGATGTGAGCATCCTGTTTCTGGACCTGGAAGGATACACCAGGCTCTCCATCGACCGGCCCGAAGACGAGGTCAACGCACTGGTGGAAAAGATATTTTCCAGCTTCGTGGATCCCATCCACCGCTCCCACGGCGATATCAATGAAACCGCAGGCGACGGACTCATGATCATTTTCAAGGATGACGATCCCCGGGTCAATGCCGTAAACGCGGTCAAGGCAGCCATTGACATCCGGGAGCGCAACCACGAGGTCAACCGGGAACTAAACCTCGCCCGCGGCCCGGTCAACGTCAACATGGGCATTAACACCGGCGAGGCCCTGGTGGGCATGACCCGCATGAAAGGGGCCCTGGACACGCGCATGACCTATACCGCCTCGGGCACGGTGACCAACCTGGCCGCCCGCCTGGCCGAATACGCCCAGGGCGGCGACATCCTGTTTGGCGAGCGCACCCGGAGCATGATCGAAAACCTCTGGCCCGTCTACGACCGGGGCAAAGTCGGGCTCAAAGGTATTGAAGCCCCGGTGCAGGTTTACTCCCTGTTTAAAGACAACCCGGGCGGCCATGCTTGACAATTGGCCCCTCAGGTGCATAATTTCAAAAAACACCGGCAACCCAAAAGGAAGAACTTTCATGAAACCCTCAGCAAAAACCCGTTTTCCAATCCCCGGGACAGCTGTTTTTTTGGCACTGGTTTTGCTGCTGACAACGGCTTTGGCGGCTGCGGCCGGCCCGTCCGCCTTTGTCAGCATTCAACCCCAGAAATATTTTGTGGAGCGCATCGGCGGCGACGCCGTGGATGTAAAAGTGATGGTGGCCCCGGGAGCGCACCCGGCCGTATATGAGCCCTCACCCCGGCAGATGGCCGCCCTTTCCAAAGCCAATCTGTATTTTACCGCAGGCGTGCCGTTTGAAGACGCGTGGCTGAAAAAAATCCGGGCCGCAAATCCGGATCTGAAAATCGTGCACACAGACGACTGGATCCAAAAGCAGCCCATTGACAGAAACGCCAGTAGGGATGGGGATCACGGCCATGCGCATGGCAATAAAGATCCCCATATATGGCTATCCCCGCCCCTGGTGATGGTCCAGGCCAGACACATCATGGCCGCCCTGAGCCGGACGGACCCGGAGAATGCAGATACCTATGAGGCCAATGGCCAAAAATTTATTTCTGAACTGGCGCAACTTGACACAAGGCTTCGGCAGATGTTTGCACAACACTCCGGGGGCCGCAGATTTCTGGTGTTTCACCCCTCCTGGGGTTATTTTGCAGGCGCCTACGGCCTGGAGCAAATCCCGGTGGAAATATCCGGCAAAGCCCCGAAAGCCGCGGACATCCAACGGCTGATCACTCTTGCCCGGAAAAATGACATTCAAACCGTTCTCATTCAGCCACAGGTTTCCTCGAAATCAGCCGAAACCATTGCCAGGGCCATTGACGGCCAGGTGGTATCCGCCGATCCCCTGGCGGAAAACTGGCCGGAAAACCTTGTCGAGGTGGCCGGCAAAATCCTGGAGGCAGCCAGATAACCATGGATGATCCCGTTATTGAACTCAGCAATGTCAGTTTTTCCTATGACGGCGTTCCCGTGGTCCAAAACGCCTCGTTCACCGTGGCACAAAAGGAATTTCTGGCCATTATCGGGCCCAACGGCGGCGGCAAGTCCACCCTGGTCAAGCTGATGCTGGGCCTTTTGAAGCCGGATGCCGGCCGGATCCGGGTTTTGGGCAAGCGGCCCAAAAAAGTATCCCACTGCTTCGGTTACGTTCCCCAGGACGTGTCCATCAACCGATCATTTCCCATATCGGTTTTAGACGTTGTCCTGATGGGCCGGCTCCGGCGGCACAAAGGCGTGCGCATCCGGCAGCAGGATTATGAGGCGGCCTGCCATTTTCTCGAACTGCTGGGCGTGGCCCAATACAAGGAGCGCAGAATCGATGACCTGTCCGGCGGCCAGCGGGAGCGGGTTTTTATCGCACGGGCCCTGACCACGGATCCGGACATCCTGATTCTCGACGAGCCCACCGCGAGCGTGGATACAGCAGGCCGCACCGAACTCTATGCCCTTTTGCGGGATTTAAACCGCACCAAGACCATTATCGTGGTCAGCCATGACCTGATGGTCATGTCTTCTTACGTAACCGCTGTTGCCTGCGTCAACCAGCAGGTTTACTACCACGACAAAAATGAAATCACAAATGAGATGCTTGACATGGGATACCAATGTCCTGTGGAACTCATTGCCCACGGCCAGCCCCACCGGATCCTGAAAACCCACGAGGAAGGCCCATGATCGAGGCCCTGCAGTTTGAATTCATGCAAAACGCCCTGTATGCGGGGCTTTTTGCCTCCCTGATATGCGGAATCATCGGCACATTCGTGGTTGTCAACCGGATGGTATTTTTAACCGGCGGCATTGCCCATGCCGCCTACGGGGGCATCGGTGCGGCCCTGTTTTTCGGAATCCCTTATATTTACGGAACCATGGGCTTTTCCCTGGCCGCGGCCCTGATCATGACGGCAGTCACCCTCAGGGTCCCCCACCGCTCTGATACCTTCATCGGCGTGCTCTGGGCCGTTGGCATGGCCCTGGGCGTGATCCTGGTGGACCTGACCCCGGGCTACAACGTGGATCTCATGAGCTACCTGTTTGGCAGCATCCTTGCCGTTCCGGCCTCGGATATCTGGTGGATGCTCGCCCTGGGTGCGGTGACCCTGGCGCTGACCCTGTATTTTTACCGGGACCTGATCGCCATTTCCTATGACATGGAATTTGCACAGCTGCAAGGAGTGCGGGTCAATTTTCTCTATTTTCTGTTCATGGCCATGGTGGCCGTGGCCATCGTGTTGATCATACGGGTGGTGGGCTTGCTTCTGGTCATTGCCCTGCTGTCGATCCCGCCTTATATTGCCGAAAAATACGCCCCCTCCCTGGGGATGATGATGATTTTTGCCGTGGGCCTTTCAGCGGTTTTCAATGTTGCCGGACTGTGGATGGCCTATCACTTTGATTTAAGTTCCGGGGCCAGCATTATTCTGGTGGCTGCGGCCGGGTTTTTCATCTCCCTTTTCATTGACACAATCATCAGCGTACGGCATAAAAAACAACGGTCAAAAATATGATCGCTTTTTTGGGTAAAATATATTATGGTGCGCCTGTAAAAAATCTTTTTTACAGGCAGTGTTAAGTTTTAAGTGATTAAGTGTTAAGTAAAATCAAAAAGTTATCTTTTTTATTGCTGGCCGCTGTTTTTTTCATCGCAGGCGGGTGCGGCTCGGGCAGGGTTTTGCACAACCCGGCGGACGCTAACGACGCAGGACCGGTCCAATGGGTGATTGATTTTTACCAGGGCCCCCTGGACCATTTGAATGCGGTGCGCACGGGCCAATGCCCCATGTATCCGTCCTGCTCGCAATACGCCAGCCAGGCCGTGGAAAAACACGGGCCGGCTGTGGGCGCCATGCTTGCCTGCGACCGGTTGATCAGATGCGGCCGCAGCGAGCTGGATTACGCCCCTAAAATTCCAGTTAACGGAAAGTGGAGATATTATGATCCGGTTTCCGCAAACGATTTCTGGTTTTCAGATACACCGCCCTAAGTTGAACCGTAAAAAAAATTTAACCAATAAGGAGGCAATATGCCGCAAGCCGTTATCGTCAGTGCAGCAAGAACCCCCCTGGGCGCCTTTAACGGCAGCCTGGGCAACACCGGCGCAACAGATCTGGGCGCCCATGTGATCACCGAAGCCATCCAGCGGGCGGGCATTTCCAAAGAATCGGTCAACGAGGTCATCATGGGCCAGGTGCTTCCCTGCGGCTACGGCCAGAACCCGGCCCGCCAAGCCGCAGTCAGGGCCGGACTGCCCTGGGAGGTGGAATGCCTGACCCTTAACAAAGTATGCGGATCTGCATTAAAATCCGTGATGCTCGCCGCCCAGGCCATTGGCGCCGGAGATGCCGAGGTGGTGGTGGCCGGCGGGATGGAAAACATGAGTATGGCCCCCTATTACCTGGAAAAAGCCAGATTCGGCTACCGCATGGGTGCGGGCACTCTCCAGGACCACATGATCCACGACGGTCTGTGGGATATTGTCAATGATTTTCACATGGGGGTTTCAAACGAGCTGTGCTCTGAAAAATACAATGTTTCGCGCGAAGACCAGGACCGGTACGCAGAAATGTCCTATAACCGGGCAATAGAGGCTGTGGAATCGGGCCGTTTCAAGCAGGAAATCGCACCGGTGCCCATCCGGGACCGCAAGGGCAACACAACGGAATTTGCCGTGGATGAAAACCCCAAGCCCACCCCGTTTGAAACCCTGTCGAAAATGAAGCCGGCTTTCCGCAAAGACGGCAAGGGAACGGCCGGAAACGCGTCGATTATCAGCGACGGGGCATCGGCCGTGGTTGTCATGAGCGACACCCGGGCAAAGGAACTGGGCTTGACCCCCATGGCCCGCATTGGCGCCCAGGCCTCTGCCGGCATTGACATGAAATACGTACTGGTGGCCCCGATTCTGGCCATTCCCAAGTGCCTGAACAAAATCGGCATGACCGCAAAAGACATGGATCTGCTTGAAATCAACGAGGCGTTTTCCGGCTCCACCGTGGCGGTGATCAAGGAACTGGGCCTGGACACCGACAAGGTCAACGTCAATGGCGGCAGCGTTTCTCTGGGCCATCCCATCGGCGCAAGCGGGGCCCGGGTGCTGACCACCCTGCTCTATGAAATGATCCGCAGGGATCTTCAAAACGGCATCGCCTCTTTGTGCCTGGGCGGCGGCGAAGCCGTGGCCATGACCGTGCACAGATAAAAAATCGTTGAGGGCGGCATCAATTGCCCGCAATTGATGCCGTTACCTGGAACCGGCTGCCCAGGGACGCTCAATTCCGAATTTCCGGATTCTCTTCCAGACAGTCACCCGGCTGACGCCCAGAATCCGGGCGGTTTCGGACTGGTTCCAGCCGGTTTGCCGCAGGGTCTGTTCCAGCAACCCCCGCTGCCCGGTCTCATCGCCATTGACAGCCGGCGGGGCCGAAGGCGGCCGGACAAAACCCCTGACCCGGGCGGGGAGATGAATTTCATCAATTGTGCCGCCCGGGCACAGGACAAAGGCATACTCGACGGTATTGCGCAGTTCCCGGACGTTGCCGGGCCAGTCATAAGCCATAAGCCGATCCAGGGCCGCCGGGCTGATGCCGGCAATATCCTTATCTGAATGGATCATGTTGCGGCTGATGAAATGGCTCGTCAGAAGTGGAATATCCTCGGGATGCGCGGCCAGGGGCGGGCATTGGAGGGGAAACACGTTGATCCGGAAATACAGGTCTTCCCGAAATGTCCCCTGCCGGACCAGGTTTTCCAAATCCTTATTGGTTGCCGTGACAATGCGCACATCCACGGATATGGGATTGTGATCCCCCACCCGTTCGATCTTTTTTTCCTCCAGCACACGAAGCAGCTTCACCTGTGTGGAAGGCGGGATATCGCCGATTTCGTCAAGGAAGATGGTGCCCTGGTCGGCGGCTTCAAACCGCCCGATCCGGGAGCGGTCCGCACCTGTAAACGCCCCCTTGACATGACCGAAAAGCTCGCTTTCCAGAAGACTTTCGTTTAAAGCCGCACAGTTGACCTTGATAAAGGGTTTTTCCCTGCGCCCGCCCGCCTGGTGGACCGCCCGGGCGACCATTTCCTTGCCTGTTCCGCTTTGCCCGGTGATCATCACCGGTGCATCCGAACGGGCCACGTTGTCTATCATTCCATACAGATTGAGCATTACCGGAGCCTGTCCCAGGATTCCGTAAAAAGAATCCCCGGGCTGGCAGGTCTGTTTCAGGGATTTGATTTCCTCCTGCTGCCGAACGAGCTGGGAAATATCAGTAAGGGTCTCCACGGCCCCGATCATCTCCCCGGATGCATCGCGCAGGACCCTGGCGCTTTTTAGAATATGCACGGTCCGGCGATCTTTTTTGGTGATCATGCACTGCTTGTCCCTCACCCCGCCCACGGCAAACAGCCTGCACCACTTATCCCCGCTGCCCTTGCCCACAAACTTACATCCTGTGCAGTTCAGTATCCTGCAGGAGCGGCCCTGAAGCTCCTCTGCAGCAAAACCGGTAATCTCCTCGGCCGCGGGGTTGAGCGCAACAATGCAGCCGGAGGTGTCCACGACAATCAACCCGTCGTGGAGGGTGTCAAAAATGGTTTTCCAGTGGTCCCCGATATTCATTTCACAGCACTTTTCCTGCTTATCCTGCTTATCCTGTTTACCGCAATTGTTAATGGTTAATTAACACATGTTAATAAGATAATAACAATTTTATCCGGAAAACGCCATGAAAAATTTTAAATTAAACGTTTTATCAATGCGTTATATCAAAATAAAAAACTGGCACAAACATTGCCATATCATGCTGCACCGGACTGGAATGCGCACAATTCACCCTTAACCCACGGAGGCCAACATGCGGCAAAAAACCAATTTTTTATGCTTTCCAGCAATCCTTGCGGTGCTGGCGGCATTCACCTTATTTCTGCCCCCTGTATTATGCGCCCAGGAAAGTCTGAGCGACCTGAAAAAACAGGTGGAAGCACTTCAGGAAAAAATTGAGAAAATGGAGAAAAGCCAGGACTGGAACACAGAGGATATTGATATGTTAATGGACCGGGTGGACAAGACCGAACTGCACACGGCCACTGATAAGATTTCCTGGGGCGTGGATTTCAGGACCCGGGCCGAATCCATCCATTACAACGACATCCGTATGGCCCCATCTTCGATGATCCAGAGTTTTTTCACGACTGTGACTGAGCCCGGCGGCTTCAACGGGGCCACAAAACAGCAGTTCCAAGACACCGTGGCCGGCATGGCAGCCGCCGGGACGATCCCCGAACCGGAAAAATATGACGCAGACAATGATATTATCTACACCAACCGCATCCGCTTAAACATGATGGGCCGGTATAACCAGCACCTGGAATTCCGGGGCCGGCTGGCCGCATACAAGGTATTCGGCGACAGCACAGGTGTGAAGTTCAACCAGGGAAGCCTCGGGGATGTCACCTTTGACGGCAACAGCGCAAGCCTGCCCCACGGGGACACGCTCCGGGTAGAGCGGGCCTATTTTGTTTATAAAAATCAGCTCGGGGATATCCCTTACAGCTTTTCTGCCGGAAGAAGGCCGTCCACGGACGGACCTCCGCTGGAATACCGCAATTACAGCCTCGAGGGGGGATCTCCGCTGGCCACCATCATTAACTGGCAATTTGACGGCGCATCGCTTAGCTTTGGTTTAGAGGACGTCACCGGCATACCCGGGGCATCGTTTAAACTCTGCTATGGTGTGGGCTATGAAAGCGACTGGGGAAATGCCGCGTCGCTGAATTACAGCCAGGCCGAACTCGATGATGTTCACATGCTGGGCATTATTTCGGATTTATACGACAACGGCACCACCAGTTTCAAATTCAGTTATGCCCACGCCTGGGATGTCACAGACGGCTTTACGGGCCTGGCGGTCATGCCCTTTATTGTTTCGAAAAACAATGATGGCACATATACATTTGAACAAAACAACGGCGGCTTTATTTCCCGCCTGGAGCCCCAAACCAATATCGGCGACTGGGATGCGGCATCCCTGTTGATCAGATCGCAGATCCCCACCGAAAACGACCGCATCGACTGGTTTCTGGCCGGTTCCTGGACCCATACCAACCCTTCCCGGATTTCGCAGAATCCCTTTTACGAGCTGATGGGCATGGGGTTGCTGAGTTCCAACGGCGAGCTCGAAGACCGGGACGGATACAGCATATATGCGGGCGCCATTTTCCCGGTGCCGATTGTCAGCGGGCGTCTGGGGCTGGAGTACAACTGGGGATCCAAGTACTGGTTTAACTTTACCGGCGCTGAAGATTCGCTGATCGGCAGCAAACTGGCCGCCCGGGGCGAGGTTTACGAGGCCTATTACATTCAGCCGATTTTTGGAAACAACTTCTTTGTCAAGCTCGGCGGGCAATTCTATGATTACAAGTACACCGGCAGCGGCAATCCGCTGGGAAAACCTGTCAAAATTGCCGACACCACCGCGCTTGACACCATCAACCCGGTGGTCGACGACGTCTGGAATTATTATCTGTCTGCAACCGTACAATTTTAAATATAACCATTAAGGAGACAGCCATGTTTCGAAAACTATTGTGTTTATTTCTCACAGCCGGATTTGTTGTGGCCCTTGCGGGAACGGCTGCGGCATTTGAACAGGGCAATGAGAGAAAAGGCAAATACATGTTCCGGAAAAACTGCCGGTCCTGTCACACAGAAGGCGCATCCGCCGAACCGTTAAACCCGGTCTCCAAAACCCAGGCCCAATGGGAACGCGCCTTTCAACGATATGAACGCTTCGAGTGCGCGGATCAGTGGGAGGACCTTGCTGAATCAGACAAAAACGACATACTGACTTATCTCTATAACCATGCCTTTGACTCACCGTCTCCGGCAACCTGTGAATAAAAAACCGGGCCGTGCAAGGCCCTGACAGCACAAACCCAATCAACCCCGAGGGAGGTTGTTTTGCAAAAAAGGACGAAAATTTTTTTCCTGCTGGCAATAACCGCATGCCTTGCTTTTTTACCGGCCGGGGCCGTAGCCCGGGACACGCCTCCCGCCCCGGGCCGGGCCATGGCCCGGCAGGCCGGTGTCCTGTCCGGGGACTGGACAACAGCCGATCATTCCAAAATGGAGGCCATGAAAAAAACATTTGAATCCGGACAGCAGATCACTGAAACCTGCCTGTCCTGCCATTCCCTGGCAGATGATCAGCTGTTTCACACCATCCACTGGAAATGGCTTTCGCCCTACGAAGACGGCGACCTGGTGGGCAAGGCGGGTTATTCCATCAACAACTTCTGCATTTCCACCAACAAGATGAACGACAAAAAATGCAGCAGCTGCCATATCGGCTGGAACGGCAAGGAAGACGGCATTAACTGCCTGGTGTGCCACGGCGGAGAAGATATGGACTGGAAGGCCCAGTTCAAGGATTACCAGTTTTTCAAGGAAATGGGAGAGACCGAACTGGTGGCGGAAATCCAGGACGATATTTCATCGGCCGTCACCCGGATCATACGGCCGGACCGACAGAACTGCGGCTCCTGCCACTTCAACGGCGGCGGCGGTGAAGCAGTCAAGCACGGGGATCTGGATGCCTCCCTGATCAACCCCAGGCGAACCCTGGATGTGCATATGGGAATCGACGGCGAAAATTTTTCCTGCACCCGCTGCCATACCACCAGCAAACATCAGGTGGCCGGCCGGGTCTATTCCACGCCTGCGGTCTCGGAGCGCAAAAGCCTTGTGGAAGATGACCTGGCCCCGAAAATCTCCTGTGAATCCTGTCACACAGCAAGCCCGCACAAGGAGGGCAAACTCAACGACCACACCGACATGGTGGCCTGCCAGAGCTGCCATATTCCTGAATTTGCCCGGGCCCATGCCACGGAAATGACATGGGACTGGTCCAAGGCCGGCAAACTCAAAGACGGCAAGCCCTATATCGAAAAAGGAGAATTTGGCCGGCCGGTATACAAATCCATCAAGGGCGAGTTCGGCTGGGAGAAAAACGTGGAGCCGCAATATTTCTGGTACAACGGCTCGGTTGCCGCATTGACCGCAAAAGATGTCATCGATCCCTCCGGGGTTGTTCGGGTCAGCCATCCTGTAGGCGAGCGCGGAGAGGGTCAGTCACGGATTTTTCCGTTCAAGGTCCATTGGGCCATGCAGCCCTATGACAAGGTACACAACACCCTGATCACCCCCCTTCTTTCAGAGGAAAACAACGGGTACTGGAAAACCTTTGACTGGCAGAACGCCAACACCCGGGGCATGGCCCTGATGGATCTGCCCTATTCCGGGGAAATGGGATTTGTGGAAACCACTTACGTGTTTCCCACAACCCACATGGTGGCCCCAAAGGAAAACACGCTTTCCTGCCGCGCCTGCCACCGCCCTGAAAACGGGCGTCTGTCCAATCTGGCCGGTTTCTACATGCCTGGAAGGGACCATTTTGCCTTAATGGACTTTGCGGCATGGATTCTGGCCATTGGCGCGCTGGCGGCCGTGGGCCTGCACGCCATCGGCCGCATAGTGGCAAACGGCAGCAGAAAGGAGAACTGATAAAATGACCGGGCAACCAAAGCGCATTTACCTGTATTCACGTTACGAGCGTTTCTGGCACTGGCTGCAAATGGCACTGATTGCGGTGCTGCTGGCCACCGGGCTGGAAGTACACGGCATGTTTGTCCTGAGCGGGTTTCAGGATGCGGTGAACATCCACAACTTTACCGGCCTGGCATGGCTGATCGCTTTTTTCTTTTTCACCTTCTGGATGTTTACCACCGGGGAATGGAAACAATACATACCCACGACGCGCAAGATGCTCACTGTGATCCGCTATTACAGCTACGGCATTTTCAGGGGCGAAACCCACCCGGTGCCAAAAAGCAAAAAAGCCAAGCATAACCCGCTCCAGCGGCTGACCTATTTGTCGCTGGCCGCGGTGATGCTTCCCATACAGATGATCTCCGGATTTTTGTACTGGAGTTACAATTCATGGGCGGCCTGGGGACTGGATTTTCTGACCCTTTCCCAGGTGGCCTTTGTTCATACGGCCATGGCGTATGCGATATTGGTTTTTGTCATCATTCACGTGTACATGACCACCACCGGGGCAACCGTGTTTGCGCATCTCAAGGCCATGATCACGGGATGGGAGGATCTTGAGGAACCAGAGGCGGTTGAGGACTGGGAAAAAGCCGGGTCCTGATTTTTGACTTTATCTCTGCGCCTTTCAGGAGTATAAACGATTCCGGCAAATGAACTTATACTCAAAGAAAGGCTTTTATATCATGAACATCGGCCAATACTCATTTTCGGAATTTATGGAACTGGCCCGGCGGTTTCACGGATACCCGGCCCCGGGCCTGCTCATCGGCGGCTACATGGTGGAGGCGGCCAAAGAGAAGCTGCCTGAAGGCACCCTGTTTGAAGCTGTTGTGGAAACCGGCAAATGCCTGCCAGACGCAGTGCAGCTGCTGACCCTGTGCAGCACCGGAAACAGCTGGATGAAAGTTATCAACCTGGGCAGATACGCCCTGAGCCTGTATGACAAGTACACCTTTGCGGGCTGGCGGGTGAGCATTGAGCTTGACAAGCTTGAAGATTTCCAGGAAATCCGGGACTGGTTTTTAAAGCGCACAACCAAGCAGGAGCAGGACACAGACCGGCTTTTTGCCGAAATCGAGGCAGCCGGGGACCAATACCTGTCAGTGATGCCGGTCAATGTCCGCCAGCGGCTGGTCAAAAAGCCTGAAATGGGGGATATTGCCGTATGCGCCGCCTGCGGGGAGGCCTATCCCAAAAAAGACGGCTCCATCTGCCGGGGATGCCAGGGAGAGGCCCCGTACCGCCATGTGCTGGATCATGACTGCCTGGCCGAACAGCCGGCACCGGAAATCGCAGCTGTTCCCGTGGAGGAAGCCGTGGGGAAAAAAGCCCTGCATGACATGACCCGGATCGTGCCCGGGGTTTCCAAAGGACCGGAATTCAAGGCGGGCCAGGAAATCAGCGCCGGGGATCTGTGCCGCCTCCAGCAGATGGGCCGGTCCAGGGTTTACGTCGAGGACGCGCCGGTTTCCTCAGATCGCTGGATCCATGAAAACGACGCTGTGCTGGCCTTTGCCGAAAAAATGGCCGGGCCCAATGTCTATTACCCGGCCCCTCCTGCTGAAGGCAAAATCAATTTCCACGCCTCGGTGACCGGGCTTCTTTCCATTGACACAGCCGCACTGGAGAATTTCAACCTGGTGCCCAATGTCATGTGCACCAGCCGGCAAAACAACATCCTGGTGGAAAAGGACAAGCCCTTTGCCGGCTCCCGGGCCATCCCCCTATATCTGGACCGCAGCCATTTCGAACATGCCCTGGAAACCATTGAAAAACCGCCCCTGTTTACGGTTCTTCCCATCAAACCGGCAAAAGTGGGCATTCTGGTCACGGGAACCGAGGTGTACAGGGGCCTGATTGAAGACAAATTCGAGCCGGTGATCCGGCGCAAGGTGGAATACTTCAACTGCCAGGTGGTGCATGCGGCGGTTTCAGCAGACGAGGCAGACCAGATCGCACAAGAGGTCTCCAACCTGCTTGCCTGCGGCGCGGACCTGATCATCACCACCGCAGGATTGTCCGTGGACCCGGATGACCAGACCCACACGGGCCTGATCCGCGCGGGCCTGGAAGATGTGCTTTACGGCGCGCCCATCCTGCCCGGGGCCATGACCCTGGTGGGCCGGATCAATCACGCCCGGGTTCTGGGCGTTCCGGCGTGCGCCCTGTTTCACAAAACCACGAGCCTGGACCTGATTCTGCCGAGACTGCTGGCCGGCCAGCACCTGACCCGAAAGGACATGGCCGCCTATGCCCAGGGTGGATTCTGCCTGAGTTGCAAGGCCTGCACCTTTCCCAAGTGCCCGTTTGGAAAGTAGGTCTTCGGGGATTGCACCGGCGATTTTCGTGGTTATTGTAAATTCATCAGGGGCTATTTCAACTCCTGATCAAAAGCGGAAAAGCAGGCCATTTCTTTCCAGCTTTTGCCATGAGACACCCTCCCTTTGGCACTGCGGGAGCCCGATTCACCCCCGGGCTCCCGCTTTTTTTTGTGCGCGTCAATAGCTGCCCAGGATCTTTAAGTAATCAATCTTTTGCGCCAGCTGCCTTATCACCGGCGCCAGTTCATCACTGTCCACATCCGCTTCAAGGTCCACGTAAAACATGTACTCCCAGGGCTTGCCGTGAATGGGCCGGGATTCAAGCTTGACCAGGTTGATGCCGTTGTCGGCAAACACTTTCAGGGCCTCAAACAGGGCCCCGGGCTGGTTTCCAGTGGAAAAGATCAGCGATGACTTGTTTTTTTGTCCGCCGGATATGGGCTCTCTGGCGATCACCACAAACCGGGTGTAATTGCGGGCGTTGGCTTCAATGCCCTGCTCCAGGATCTGCATTTCATGGATCCGGGCCGCGTCCCGGCCGGCAAGGGCACCTTCAGCCGGATTGTTCTGCTCTTTGACGAGCCGGACCGCCCGGGCCGTGTCTGAAACCGGAATCCATTCCCATTGATGACGGTCAATATAGCTGCGGCACTGCTGAAACACCTGGGGATGGGAATAAACTCGCCGGATGTCTTCCACCCGTGCGCCGGGATGGCCGATGAGGTGATGTTCGATTCTCAGCAGGATTTCACCCACAATCCGCAGATCATATTCAAGCAGCAGATCATAATTTTCATGAACGCTTCCGGCCAGGGAGTTTTCCAGGGGGATCACACCGAAATCCGCCCCGCCTTCCCTGACGGTTTCGTAGATTTCCTTAAAGGAGTTCATGGGAACGGGCTGAACCTGGCCGCCGAAGTACTGCATGCAGGCCTTGTGGCTGTAGGTGCCCGGTTCGCCGAGAAAAGCTGCCCGCCGGCCCTGGCCGTTGCCGGCTTTTTTCATGCGGTCCACGGCCCGGGCCTTGTCAAGATATCCAAAATCCAGCTGCTTGTCCACCACCGGGGAGATCACGTACAAATCCCGCATGAGCCGGGAAAACTGCTCCGGATAAAGGCTCTGGGCCCCGTCTGACAGGGCGTGGTCCGGATCATCGTGGACCTCGATCATCAGGCCGTCTGCACCTGCGGCAATGGCGGCCCGGGCCATGGGACTGACCTTTTCCCGGATTCCGGTGGCGTGGCTGGGGTCAATGATCACGGGCAGGTGGGTGAGGTTTTTGATCACCGGAATGGCTGAAAGATCCAGCGTGTTGCGGGTATAGGGCTCAAAGGTACGGATGCCGCGCTCGCAGAGAATCACGTTATCGTTTCCCTCGGAAACAATATATTCGGCCGACATAAGCCACTCCTCGATGGTGGCCGCAAGCCCCCGCTTTAGCAGTACCGGCTTTCCCAACCGGCCCACGCACTTTAAAAGCTCAAAGTTCTGCATGTTGCGCGCACCGATCTGGATCACGTCCACGTATTTCATCACCAGGTCGGCCTGGGCCGGGGTGGTGATCTCCGTGACCACCGGCATGCCAAAGGTCTGGCGCACCTCGGCCAGGATTTTCAACCCCTCTTCGCCCAGGCCCTGGAAGGCATAGGGCGAGGTCCTGGGTTTAAACGCCCCGCCCCGGAACAACACGGCCCCGTACTTACGCACCTGCCCGGCAATGGCCAGACTCCGTTCCCGGTTTTCCACCGCACAGGGCCCGGCAATGACCACGATGCGCTCGCCGCCCACAGACACATCACCCACCTGCACGCGGGTGTCTTCCGGGTGCATCTGCCGGCTGACGAGCTTAAAGGCCGTATTGACCGGCACCACCCGGGCCACGCCCTCCAGGGATTCAAAAAAATCAGGCGATCGGCCGGCATCACCGGTGGAGCCGATAATCTGCCGGCCCGCCTCGGTAATTTCACGGGAAATGCAGCCGCCTTCGCGCAAAATCCGGTAAATGTGATTTTTCTGTTTCTGCGTGATGTCGGGCTCCAGTACGATTAACATCTTTGACCTCCTGTGTTTCAAACATGACATTTTTATTGGCCGGGGCCCCGGGCTGGTGCCAGACGAAAAGACCCCGGGGGAGCATCCCCCGGGGTCTTTTAAACAAAAAACCCCGGGCGGACATGATCTGTCCACCCGGGGTTGTGTGCGCCTGTTGATTTTTACTGCAAGCTACACCGCCGGATGGACGCTTCTAAAACCAAAAAAGAAGCGTCCGGTAAAAAATTTATTTTGATGGCCGGTACAATGATGCAGCTGCATGAAAAAAATCCTTTATCAAAAAATTATATTCAAATCATTATGCCTATTATCTGCGCCTGTCAACCCCAAAAAAAATACCTGTGGATTTTCCGGCAAAACCATCAAAACACCTGCATGCACAGAACCACAACCATGGTGATGCCGATCAGGGTTTTGACCAGCGTGGCCCCTACCCGCCCGTAAAATGCGCCCGTGGCCGAACGAAAAGATGCGGCCGCATCTTTTTTCACCGCCAGCTCCACAACAAAGGCACCGATAAAAACCCCGGCAAACAAACCAATGACCGGTCCGATCAAAAAAACCGGGACCCCTGCAAAAGCCCCGACAATGCCGCCGACAATGCCGCCAAATGCGGCCCGCCGGGAAGCCCCCCGCTTGGTGGCCATGCTCACCCCCAGGATATATTCCAGCACTTCTCCGACTATGGCCAGACCCAGCAGCAGTGCCAGAACTAGCAGGGAAAACACCATGGCACCTTGGATCAGGTTGTAGAAAACCGCCCCGGCCAGAATCACAAAGGTGCCGGGCATGCCCAGCGGCACAAGCACAATGCCGGCAATGCAGCACAAAATCAGCACAAAAAGCGCCATCATGCCGGCTATTTCCATTTCCCGCCCCTATTTTTTCCTTGAAATGACCGCTGATCCGCGTTTATAACCTCATCCAAATGATTTTCCTCCTTTGAACCCTAAATCCGGCGGAAATTTTTATGAAAAACCGTTTGATTGCAATTGCCTGGTTCAGCTTTGTGGGCATCACCTCTGTGATCTTTTTTCTGGCCGCGCTTGTCATCAAGGTCGCCACCGTGGCCTTTGACCGGCGGCTGGTGATTCTCCAGCAGTTTACCTGTTTCTGGGGGGCGCTCTACACCTGGATTATCCCGGCATGGAAAATCCGCATTGAAGGCCGGCAGCACATCGATTCCAAAAAGGCCCGGGTGGTGGTTTCCAACCATCAGTCCCTGCTCGATATCCTGGTGCTGTTTAACCTGTTTTGCCACTTCAAGTTTGTGTCCAAAAGCGAAATTTTCAAGGTTCCCCTGATCGGGTGGAACATGCGGTTTAACCGCTACATTGAATTAAAACGCGGGGACAAGCGAAGCATTGCCAGGATGATGAAGGACTGCAAGAAAGCCCTGGATGAAGGAAGTTCGGTGCTGATTTTCCCGGAAGGCACCCGGTCGCCGGACGGCAATATCCGAAATTTCAAGCCGGGCGCCTTTATCCTGGCTACAGAACATCAGGCCCCGATTCAGCCCATCGTGATCTCTGGCACCAACAAAGCCCTGCCCAAGCACAGCATCAATTTTCACGGAAAATGCGACATCCGGGTGCGAGTCATGCCCGAAATCGCCTATGAAGAATTCGCCGGCCTCTCCCCTGAGGAAACCGCTCAAATGGTGCGGGAAAAAATCATCCATGAACTGGACGATATAGAAAAACAGCAAACAGCAGACGGCAGTTAAGCCGCCACTGCCTGCATCAGCTCGTCCCACTGCTTTTGCATCAGGGCTGCCAGGGTTCCGGCATCCACTTCATAGTATTTTTCAAGCCGCTCAATCTGGCCCTCGCCGGCCACGCGCACGCCTCTTTCCAGTTCACTGTAGCGTGACTGAGGGATTCCCACAGCCCGGGCCGCCTCTGCGGTGCTCACCTGTTTTGCCTGTCTCAACCGCTTGAGTTCATCTGCGAATACAGCCATGGACGGATCTCCTTTATCCCTGTTTGGATTTGTCATCAACTCGCTTTCCAAATTATTTTATAGGAAAAACAGGCCGAAAAAATCAAGGGGAAAAGACACGGATGCCGAGCCTGTCCAATACCTGTCATGCGCCTGAAAAACCGCAAATAAAGTTGATAAAGCTCTTTTTTCTCTTTCCAACAGGACTAACAGCCCCGTCAGGAAGAAAGCCCTGCGGCCGGGGCCGGGTTTTTCGCTCCTGAGCCTTTTTGCGGATTCAGCCGATGCCTTCGCCGAAATTTCAAAAACTCGGCCTGTCGGCCTCAAACAGTTTGAAATTTCTTTGGCTCCGGCATCGGTTGAATTTTCCCGCAAAAATTCTCAATGTCGCTTCAAAAACCCGCCCCCGCCCTTCGGGCTTCCTTGGGGCCCACGCCCAAATTCGACAGCTCAGTAAAACACAATGGAGACCCCTTTCCAAATCTATCAACCCCAGACCGGTTTCCGAAGATATTTGCTGACGCATATTTCCAGATCCCTGGCCATGTGGCGGGGCGGGGTGTGGTTTGTTTGGCTGCATTGGCGCGGTTTCGGCAAAGATCGGACCAGGGCTTTGGCGTCCGGAATTTTAAACTGTCTGAGGGCGATCCGCCCGAGTTTTTAAAATTCCAGCCAAAGTCCCGGGACGATCGCCGAAAGCACGCCGCAGACAAACAAACCACACCCCGCCCCGACCCCATGCGAAAACCGCCACAACCTGATTATGCCCTGCTTATGCCGACCTCGCGATAATGCGGCTGTGGCTTGTTCCAGCTTGAAATTGGTGGCAGCCTGGAGGAAGAAAGCCCTGCGGCCGGTTTCCGAAGATATTGGCTGACGCATATTTCCAGATCCCTGGCCATGGGGAGGGGCGGGGGTGGTTTGTTTGGCTGCATTGGCGCGGTTTCGGCAAAGATCGGACCAGGGCTTTGGCGTCCGGAATTTTAAACTGTCTGAGGGCGACCAGCCCGAGTTTTTAAAATTCCAGCCAAAGCCCCGGGACGATCGCCGAAAGCACGCCGCAGACAAACAAACCACACCCCGCCCCGACCCCATGCGAAAACCGCCCCAAGCTGATTATGCCCTGCTTATGCCGACGTTGGGATAATGCGGCTGTGGCTTGTTCCAGGTTGAAAATCATGGTGGCCTAAAGGAAGAAAGCCCTGCAGCCGAAGCCGAAGAAATGATCAGTAACCTTTGTAAACGTCTTTCTTGACAGCCGCCCCCTGTGCCGGTAAATTGGCCAAATCGCCGTAACAGCAATCCCCGCACTCTCGGGCGTTTGACCGGAGACGGGATTTTTATGCAGCCGGACAGGATTTATGAAATCAGAAAACACCGACAGAATCTGTGAAGTGAAATTCACGGTCCCCTTCCATGACCTGGACCCCATGGAAGTGGTGTGGCACGGGAATTACTTCAAATACTTTGACATCACCCGCGATGCCCTGTTCCGGAAACTGGGCGTGGACCTCTACCGGGTCTACACAGACACCCAACACATTTTCCCCATCATCCGCACCAGCATCAAGCACGTGTTTCCCCTGCGGTTCCGCGACGAGTTTGTCTGCCGGGCCAAACTCACGGCAGTGGACTACAAAATCGGCGTGGATTTTATCATCCGCCTCACAGAAGACAACCGGGTTATTGCCAAGGGCAAAAGCCAGCAGGCGGCCGTAAAAATCCCGGAGATGGAGACCTTGTTTAAAATCCCGGATCCCATCCGGCATGCACTTGGATTTGAATAACATGACAGCAGACTTTCACCATGCGCTTTTAACCGGCTATGAGCGGCTGGCCGCATGGTCGGCGGTACTTGACCGGATCAATGTGTTTCCCGTGGCAGACGGGGATACGGGCCGAAACCTCATGATCACCCTGGCCCCGCTCAGAAATGTTGCAGACCAGGGCCCGGAGAAAACCGGGCACCAGATTCTGTTTGCTGCAAGGGGCAATTCCGGAAACATCGCAGCCCGTTTTGTCTATGATCTTCTGGCCGCAAACGGCGTAAAAACCCTTTACCAGTGCGCACAAACCGGGGCGCAGAATGCCCGCAGCGCAATTTCCAGGCCCCGGGCCGGCACCATGCTCACCGTCATTGACGCTTTTGCCGAAGCCATAGCTGATCTTCCAGACCCGAAAAACCCCCAAAGCGGCCTGAAAACCGTCACAGATGCCATGCAGGCCGCAGTTGACAGCAGCACCGGGCAAATCCGGGAACTGAGCGCCGCCAAAGTGGTGGATGCCGGGGCCCTTGGCATGTTCGTGTTTCTGGAAAGCTTTTTTACGGATTTTTGCGGACAAGGCCGCCGCTTTCTCCCCATCCACGAAATATTTACCGGCCGGCTCAAAATTGATCCGGATTATGCTGCGGCCGCGGAAAACGGCTTCTGTGTGGATGCAGTGGTGGAAGTAAACAAGGAGCCCGGGGCCGGGGCACAGGAGCCGTCGGCCGCAGAAGACCACGACAGTCTGACGGTTTTTCACACCGGCGGGTACGCCAAAATTCACCTGCACACCGCAGACCGCAGTGCTGCGCGAAAACAGCTCGGGCAGATGGGCCGCATTGTTTCCTGGAACGAAGACGACATGGCCGAGCAGGCCGCCGCCTTCCGGCTTCCTGCCGCCGCTGCGCCGGTGCATGTTGTCACAGATGCGGCCGGCTCCATATCCCGTCACCTGGCCGGCCTGCTCGGCATTACCCTGCTGGAAAGCTATGTCACCGTGGGTGAGCGCTGCATCCCGGAAACATGCCTGGACCCGGAGGAACTTTACAAAGCAATGCGCCGGGGCGTGCGGGCCTCCACTTCCCAGGCCTCTGATTTTGAGCGCCATCAGCATTACGCCCGGCTTTTGTCCCAGCACGACCGCGTGCTTTACCTGTGCGTGGGCTCGGTCTACACGGGCAATTACCAGGCGGCCATGGACTGGAAGGCGGAAAACGACCCGGAAGACCGGTTTTGGGTCATTGACACCGGCGCTGCCTCGGGCCGGCTGGCAGCCATAGCCGCGGCCACTGCACGCTATGCAGCCGGCGCTCAAAGCGCAGACCGGGTGCCCGCATTTGCAAAACACATTATTGAGCGCTGCGGGGAATACATCTTTCTTGACGAGCTCAAATACCTGGCCGCAGGGGGCCGAATGTCGAAAACCGGGGCCTTTTTCGGCGACATGCTCCACATGAAACCGGTCATCAGCCCCCTTTCCCACGGGGCGGAGAAAGTCGGCATCGTGCGCAACGCCGAAGCCCAGATCAAATTTGCCGAACAAAGGCTGCAGCAGGACATAAACCACGCCCGACACCCGCTTTTGCTGCTGGAATATTCCGATAACCGGCAATGGGTGGCCGGCCCGGTCAAGGAACGGATCGCCGCACTTTTTCCGGAAGCCGAAATCCTGCTCCAGCCCATGTCCATGACCTCCGGGGTCCACATCGGCCCGGGGGCCTGGGCTATTTCCTGGTGCCGGGACAACCCGCGGGCGGACAACCCCCAAAACCCCCTGCATGTCCATGAATCCTAAACCCGGCCCCAAAACCGACCCGGCGCACAATGGGCCGCAAAAGCACCGGTTTGCCATCGTGATCCCGGTCTACAATCACGGCACTTCCGTAGAAGCGGTCATATCCCGGGCCAAAGGGCTTGATGCAGATATTATCGTGGTCAACGACGGATCAACAGATGACACCGCCGCCCGGCTCGGGCAGATTGCGGATATCTGTGTGATCACCCATGCCCGCAATGCCGGCAAAGGGGCGGCCATGCAAACCGGTCTGGCAGCGGCGGCGCAACTGGCCGACTATGCCGTGACCATAGACGCTGACGGCCAGCATGATCCGGCCGACGCCCCGGCCCTGATGGCGGCTGCGGCTGATTCCGGCCGCGCCCTGATCGTTGGCTGCCGCACGGGAATGGAGCAATCCCATATCCGATACGGCTCCCGGATGGGCCGCCGGTTTTCCAACTTCTGGGTTTGGGTGTGCGGCGGGCCCAAACTGTCCGATTCCCAGAGCGGATTCCGGGCCTATCCCCTGCCCGGGGTCCTGCACTGGGGGGCGGTGTGCACCCGGTTTGACTTTGAGGTGGAAATCCTGGTGCGGGCCCGCTGCCAGGATGTTGCCATAATTGAAGTGCCGGTTCGCGTCCATTATCTGCCGGCTGACCAGCGCATCTCCCATTTCCGCCCCGGACTGGACTTTCTTCGAAACGCAAAAATTTTCACCCGGCTAATGGCACGACGGTTTGCGGATTTTCTGCGAAAGTCCGCAAAGGAAGGTCTAAATTGACACAAGCGGGGCTGACAAAAAAATCAACACTGCTCCGGGGTGTTTTTCTCCTTGCCTTGGCTTCGGCAATGGCCCTTTTCGCATTTTTTGCCTCAGATCTCCGCATTGAAACCAACATCCTGCATTCCCTGCCCGCTGGCAACCCGGTCATGGCAGACGGCCATGAAGTCATTTTAAACCACCCCTACCAGAACCGGGTATTGATCGACCTGGGCCTTGAACCCGCAGACCCGGAGGTGCTTTCTGCAGCTGCCGGCCGGCTGGAAGCGTATCTGGAGGCCACCGGGCTGTTTGATGCCGTGGGTTTCAAAGACGCCGGGCAGATTTTTTCCGCCCTGGATCTTTATGCGGCACAACACCTGCCGGCCCTGCTCACTGACCGGGACCTGGAAAAAAAGGCGGCCCCTTTGCTGGAAAAAGGGGTGCTGGAAAAACGGGTCAGGCAAAACCTGTCCCGGTTATACACCATGGAAAGCACCGGCCGGGCCCGGGCCATCCTGGCTGATCCCGCTGGCCTGCGCGACGTGGTCCTGGAAAAAACCCGGGCCCTGATGCCGGCAAAAAACATCGAATTTCACAAGGGCCGGCTATTTTCCAGGGACCTGGGCCATGTCTTAATTATTGCCGATCCCGGCCGGGCCGCAACCGGATCTGAAGCCGCCAAAGAAATCGCAACGGCCATCAGCCAGGCCCGGCAGGCGCTTTCCCGGGACGTTGACACCCGGGGCGCGGACCTGACACTGACCGCAGCCGGCGCTTACCGGGCGGTGATCGACAATGAAACCGCGGCCAAAAACGACGCCAGGCAGGCTGTTTTTCTTTCGGCCCTGGGCATTGCCGTGCTGCTCATAATGGCCTTTCCCAGACCCGTAATCGGGCTTCTGGCATTTGTGCCCGCGGTGTTCGGCACCCTGGCCGCACTGATGTTTTACGCCCTGTGGCACGAATCCATCACCATCATGGCCCTGGGTTTCGGCGGGGCCATCATGGCCATTACAGTTGACCACGGCATTTCCTATCTGCTGTTTGCAGACCGCCCACATGAAACAACCGGCAAACACGCCTCCAGGGAGGTATGGGCAGTAGCCCTTGCAGCGGCGCTGACCTCGGCGGGGGCCTTTTTCCTGCTGGTTTTCAGCGGATTTCCCATACTGGCGGAAATCGGGCAGTTTGCCGCTTTGGGCATTTTGTTTTCCTTTTTGTTCGTGCATACCGGATTTCCCCTGCTGATGCCCGGGCTTAAAGGCGCCCGCCGCAAGCACCGGCTGCTGCTGCAAACCGCAGTGGACCATGCGGTGCTGTCCGGAAAAAAACCCAAGCTGGTTTTGGCCGTTCTGGCGGCCGGAGTTTTGGCCTTTTTTGCCCGGCCGGATTTCTGCGTGGATATTTCCGCCATCAATACCGTGAGCAAAGACACCCTTGCCGCAGAACAAAAGATCGCAGACACTTGGGGAAACCAAATGTTTGACCGGGTTCATGTCATGGCCCGGGCGGAAAACAAAAAAAAGCTCCAGCAGACAAGCGACCGGCTTGCCGCCGAAATCGAAGACCAGATGGCTGAAAACCGCATTTCAGAGGCATTTTTGCCCTCCATGCTGTTTCCCGGCCCAAAGCGCTGCCGCACCAACCTGGAAGCATGGCGGCAATTCTGGCAGGATGCCGGACAAAAGCAAGTGGTTTCCCGCATCATGGATCAGGCCGCGGCCCTGGGGATAAACCCGGAGAATTTTGCCGAGGTTTATGAAAGCCAAACCACGGACTGCGATTCCGGGCAGATGCGCTTTGATGAACGTTTTTTTGATTTTCTAAGCATTTATTCTGAAAAGACCGGAGACGGCCGCATCCTGTTTGCCTCCCTTGTGCCCGGAGAAAACTATGACCCGGCCCGGTTTTTTGACACGATTTCATCGGGCCGGCCGGAGATCTCCGTGCTGGACCCCAATTATTACGCCCAAAACCTGGGCGTGCTGCTATCGGATACCTTTGTGCGGATGTTTGCCGTTGTGGCCGCGGGCGTAGCCGTGCTGCTGGTGCTGTTTTTTGCCGATCTCACCCTTGCAGCGGTCTCGCTTCTGCCCCTGGGATTTGCCATGGTCTGCACTTTGGGCCTCCTGCACCTGCTGGGCCAGCCGTTAAACATCCCCGGGCTGATGCTCTCGGTGGTGGTTTTCGGCATGGGCCTGGATTATTCCCTTTATTTCGTCCGGGCTTACCAGCGCTACGGCACACCTGCCCATCCGCATTTCGCCCATATCCGCATGGCCGTGTTTCTGGCTGCGGCATCCACGTTTATCGGGTTTGCCGCCCTGGCCACGGGAGAACACCTGCTCATGAAAAGCCTGGGCCTGATTCTGGCCCCTGCGGTTTTGTTCGTGGTGGCCGGCACTTTCTGCCTGCTGCCGGCCATTCTGGATTTCCTGTTTCAGCCCGCGGTCCTGGGCCAGGGTGTGGCAGCGCCCGGGTCTGCAGAACACAAACAGCGCCTTGCCCGCATATACCGGCACACCGAGGTCTTTCCCCGGATTTTTGCGGCAATCAAGCGCCGGGTGGATCCCATGTTTACCGAGCTGCCCGGGTTTCTGGACAAGCCCGGAACAGTTTTGGATATCGGGTGCGGCTATGGCATCACCGCCGGGTGGCTGCTGGCCATGGACCCGAAAATCCGGATAACCGGCATGGACCCGGATGCTGAACGGGTAAGGTTTGCCCGCCGCATCACGGCTGATCAGGGAACCATATGGCAGGCTGCAGCCCCGGACCTGCCGGCACCGGACCATCCCGCAGACACCGCCCTGATGATCGACATGCTCCATTACCTTTCAGACCACGCCGCCGCCCAAACCCTGGCCGCTGCAAAAGACCGCCTGGAGCCGGGCGGCCGGCTGATCATGCGCGCGGCCGTGCTCAGAGAAGCAAAAGATTCATTTCTGCGGCGGGTTGAAATCCTGCGCTTAAAAATCCGGGGAATTGCGCGCCATGACCGAACCGAGGCCCAAATCCGGGATCTGTTGACATCTACGGGCTTTGAAATCCGCCATGTGCAGGACTCGGGCCAGGGGCGGGAAGAAAAATGGTTTGCCGCCCGAAAACCCCAAAGTTATGGTGAAACCCGATGATCCGCCTGTTTTATCGGATTTTGGTATACTGCTCTGAAAAATACGGGCTTTGGGTCTTTTATGCAGCCGTGCGCACCATTGCAGCCGGCTATTTTCTGTTTTTCCCGCCCCGGGTGGCCGTTAGCGTGCGCTTTTACAGAACCCTTTTTCCCGGCCGGCCGGCATGGTATCATATCTGGTGTGCGTGGCGGCAGTTTCACAGCTTTACCCATCTTTACGTGGACCGCTACCTGCTGGAACATAAAAACCGTATCACCTACACCGCCCAAGGCCTGGAGCATCTGAAGGCCTGCATAAAAGCCGGCACCGGCGGGATTTTGCTCATGAGCCATGTGGGCAACTGGGAGGTGGCCGCCCGGCTGCTAAAAGAGCAGGGCGTGCCCCTGCTTCTGGTCATGGGGGAAAAACAGAACGAACAAATCGAGGGCACACAGAAACAAAGCCTGCGAAAAAGCGGGGTAAGGGTGATTGCGGGCCAAAACCGCCAGGGCTCGCCCATGGAAATCATCGAGGCCATGGCATATTTGCGAAAGGGCTGGATTTTGTCCATGGCCGGCGACCGGTTCCGGGACGCAATCCAGGCATATGTGGAAACCACGTTTTTCAACCGGCCGGTACGGCTGCCCAGGGCGCCCTTTGCCCTCGCTGCGGCCACCAAAGCACCGATTTACGTGTTTTTTGCCGTTCGCACGGGCGAGCACCATTACAGCTTTATCATCCACCCGCCCATTGCGCCGGCCGGGAAAAAAGGCCCCGGGCGCGACCGGCAGATAGCGGATGCCGCCCGGCAATACACCCGCCTGCTGGAGCAGGCGGTACTGGCACACCCCTGCCAGTGGCATCATTTTGAACCCTTTATCCGCTAAGGACCCGGGATTTTGACAGGCATTTACATCACCGGCATTGCAATGATCACGCCCATGGGAGATACCGGACAAACCATGGCCGCTTTGGAAGAAAACCGGATTTGCGCCGCCCCCCTGACCCTGTTTTCCCATCCAGACCCGCCCGTGGCCGGACAGGTGAGCATGGACTTGCCTGTCATTGATGCCGGCCGGACCCATGCGCTCACAGATGCGGCGGTCAGACAAATCATGGACCAATGTCCGGGAGAGGTTCCCGACGCAGTGGTCATGGGTGTGACCACCGGCGGAATGCCGGAATCCGAGGTGCTGATCAAAAACCAGGTCACAGACCCCCGGGCCTATGCCGACCACGGTCTGGACACGGTGGCCCGGCATGCGGCCGGTCTCTGCGGGTGCACCGGCCCGGTTTTGACGGTCTCCACTGCCTGCTCCTCAGGGGCTGCGGCCATTGCCCTGGCCGCCCGGATGATTTGCAGCGGCATGGCCCAAACCGTGCTGGCCGGGGGAGCTGATGCCCTGTGCCGACTTACCTGCCACGGGTTTGCCGCCCTTCAGCTCATCGACCCGGAGGGCTCCCGGCCCTTTGACGCAAACAGAAAGGGCATGCACCTTTCCGAGGCCGCGTCCCTGGTTCTGCTCAAAGGCGGTCAAACACCCCCAAAAAATGCAGTTGCCCAAATTCTGGGCGCCGGTCTTTCCTGTGACGCCCATCACGCCACTTCCCCGCATCCGGAAGGCCTGGGCGCGGCCCGGGCCATAAAAGCCGCCTTAAAAGATGCCGGGCTGGGTTCTGAAGACATTGACTACATCAATCTGCACGGCACCGGCACCATCGGCAATGACGCGGCCGAAGCCCGGGCCGTGCACGCTGTTTTCGGAGACAACCCACCGGCGCTCTCCTCAATCAAGGGCGCTTGCGGCCACAGCCTTGCAGCGGCCGGGGCCATGGAAGCGGGCATCTGCGCCCGGTCCGCGGCAGACGGCTTTTTGCCCGCAAACGCCGGCATGCGCACCCCGGACCCGGATCTCGACATCCACCCCCTGACCCGGCCGCAGCACAGAAAAATCAACACGGTGCTGTCCAATTCTTTCGGGTTCGGGGGCAACAATGCCGCACTGGTCATTGGCGGCATCCGGAGCGACATCCGGAAAAACCCGGGTCATTTTACAGAATACCCCGATGCCATGGGCGTTTTGACCGGCGTGTGCGTCACCGGCGCAGGGGACACAGAAGCCAGTCTGCAGGCATTTTACAACAATCTTTCCTGCGCCGGGGTGCTGTCCGGCAAAGATCTTTCTGCAGGCCTGGATCCAAAAGCGGTGCGGCGGTTAAAGCGGCTTTCGAGAATGGCAGTTAACATGGCCGGCCAGGCGGTCTGCCGCACAAATATGGAAAATCAGATCTCGGATCTGTTTTTCGGCACCGGCTGGGGGGCGCTCACAGAAACCCATGACTTTCTCACCCGGCTGTTTGCCAACCAGGAGCAGCTTTCCAGCCCCATGGATTTTGCCGGATCCGTACACAACGCCCCTGCCGGCCAGGCTGCGCTCATGCTCGGGGCCAGGGGCGCAAACATGACATTGACAGGACAGGACGACGCTTTTGAGCAGGCCCTGATCGCAGCAAGGCTCATGGCCAAAAACCAGGGGCCGTGTCTGGTCATGGGCGCAGACGAAGCCCATGATCCGCTGGTCCGCCTGTTTGACCCGTCCTCGGCCCTGGCCGCCACCCCGGCCGACGGCGGGGGCGGACTGATGCTCACCTCCGCCAACACCGGCATCGGCATCGGCCGGGTATTGGTTCTTGGCAGCGGCGATCCGGCCGAAACCGCCAGTGCCCTGGTGGAAAAGCTGGGCGGGGCCAAGGCCGCGGCCGAAAGAATCGGTGTGATCTTTGCCGGTATGCCTGCGGCCCGGGCGGACTTTTCCCGCCAGGTGATCAACGCCTTTTGCCAAGCCATTGACATTGACCTGCCAATGGTGGATTACCGGAAATATACCGGCGAGTTTGCCACGGCCTCTGCCGCAGCAGCAGGCATTGCTGCCGGGTCCATGGAAAAAGGATTTCTCCCGGCCGGGCCGGCCGGAGACACAAAAATCGATCTGCGCTCCAGGGGAATTTTGATGATCAATGCCGGAAAAACCGTTACGGCAGTGGAAATGGTTCACACATGAAGGTCCTGCTGATTTCGCCCAACACTGAAACCCGACCCTACCCGGTCTACCCCCTGGGCCTGGATTACGTGGCCGGGGCTGTCAAAGACCGCCATCAGGTATGGATTGCAGACATCAATGAGCCCGGCGGTGCAGACACCGTTCTGGCCCGGGTGGTCCAAACCGATCCGGATATCATCGGGATTTCCATCCGCAACGTGGACACCACTGATGCGGTCAACCCGGGCACCTATCTCTGGCAGAGCCGGGAACTTGTGGACCGAATCCGCAAAATTTCCCGGGCGCCGATCATTATCGGCGGCAGCGGGCTGAACATGTTTCCCAGGGCCATTTTGACGCACCTGGGGGCGGATTACGCCCTGACCGGCGAAGGCGAGCGCCTGGCCGCGTTTCTGGACCGGCTTTCCCAAAACAAACCCGTAACCGATCTGCCCGGGGTGATCAGCCCAAACAGCCCGGCCGGGGCCCTCACGCCGCCGAGGCCCCTGGATAACTTAACGAAACGCTCGTTTCTGGCCGATCGTCCGCACGTGGATTATTATCTGCGCCACGGGGGGATGCTTAACCTGCAGACCAAGCGGGGCTGCTGTTTTCAGTGCATCTACTGCACCTATCCCGACATCGAGGGCAGGCGCATGCGCCTGTTTGACCCCGCAGAAGTGGCCAGACAGGCCCGACAGCTCCAGGATGCCGGGGCCGCATTTTTGTTTATCACGGATTCGGCCTTCAATGCAGACCCGGATCACAGCCTGGCCGTGGCCCGGGCCTTTGAGCGCGCGCAGATCACCATTCCCTGGGGCGCCTACATCGCACCGGCCCGGATGCCGGCAGGCTATTTTGCCGCCCTTGCAAAAGCCGGCATGACCCATGCAGAATTCGGCACAGACGCGTTCTGCGATTCCATCCTGTCCCAATACCGCAAACCCTTTACCTGCACAGATATTTTTGCCGCCCACCAGGCCGCCCTGGATGCGGGAATCCATGCCGCCCATTTTTTTCTGCTGGGCGCCCCGGACGAATCCGAAAATACACTGGAAATCACGCTGGACAACGCCGCAGCCCTGGAGAAAACCGCCTGCTTTTTTTTCACCGGTATCCGCATTTATCCGGGCACCCGGGTACGGCGAATAGCCGTGGAACGGGGACTGATCCAGACAGATGCAGATCTGCTTGAACCTGTGTTTTACCCGCCTGCACACATCAGCGCCGAACAGATACAGGCCCGGGTGCTGGAAAAGGCCCAAAACCGCATTAACTGGATTGTTGGCAGTGGTGGGGACAAAAGCGCGCAGATCATCTCCCGGCTCCATGCCCGGGGCCATACCGGCCCCCTGTGGGAGTACCTGATCAGATGAAGGCCGGCTTTGGCATAGTCCCTGCCTGGCTTGCCGCAGGTGTGGCCTTTGCCGCGGCCGGCGCTGGCTTTTTCCTCCACCCGTATTTTTGCGCGGCCGTGCTTGCCGCCTTTGTGATCATGTGCGCGGCTGGGGCGGTTTACGGCCAGTCCAGGTTTTTTCTGCCGGTGATCTGCAAAGGACCCAAAACCAGCAGCAGCGTTGCCCTCACATTTGACGACGGCCCGCACCCGGAAACCACCCCGGCCCTGCTGGAACTGCTGGGGCGCTGGAATGCTTCAGCCACATTTTTTGTCACCGGCCAAAAGGCGGAAAAACATCCTGAAATTATCCAGCAAATCCTTGCCGCCGGCCACTGCATCGGCAATCACACTTACAGCCACGACGTGTTTGTCATGCTCAAGCCCGCCGGAAAACTGGACGCGGAAATCGCCAAAACCCAAAACATCCTGGCCCGGTTCAATATCCGGCCAACTGCGTTCCGGCCCCCGGCCGGGGTGGTCAATCCGAAGCTCAAGACCATACTTGAAAAATACAAAATGTCCTGTATTCTTTATTCATGCCGGGGACCGGACATGGGAAACCGGAAAATCAACGGCTTGGCCGCACGCATCGGCAGAAAGGTACAAAGCGGAGACATTCTCCTGCTCCATGACGGCCACCCGGGAACCGCACGGTTTGATCCGCGGCAATGGCTTGCTGAAATGGAGAAAATTCTTATCATCCTTTCTAAACAAGGCCTTGTGATCCGATCGGTCTCCGGACTCACGGGCCTGCCCGTGATGCACCAATCCAGCCGGCTGAAAAAAGCCGGCCACCACAAAACAAATGAAAGGACTTTGCCATGAACCCGAACAATCGTCTCAAATGTCTGCCCGCCGCCCTGCTCCTGATCCTGGCATTTCTGATCGGCGCCGGGCCGGCCGCTGCTGAATCCAACGATCAAACTTCCGGCGAAAAAGTCAAGCAGGACATTGCCGAGGCCATTGAAAGCCTGAAACAGTACTCAGCCGCCAAACAGGAAGAAATGGCCAAAAAGGCAAAAGAGGAAATCCAGCGGATGGACGAGCGCATCAATGAGCTGGAGCGCCGGTATGAAAAGGAAAAATCGGAAATGAGCAAAGAGATGAAGGAAAAAAGCAAATCCACCCTCGAAACCCTTCGACAAAAACGCGAAGATCTTCAAAAATGGGCGGAAAAATTCAAAAACAGTTCAGAGGAAACCTGGGAAAAAACCAAGCAGGGATTTTCCAGGGCATGGCGCGATTTTCAGCGGTCGCTGGAAGACACCGAGGACAAAGCCCCCCAAGAAACCCGGATCTGAAAAACCCCCGGTCACGGCAAATTTGCGAAATCCGGATTCTGCTCAATGCGCTCCAGCTCCAGCCGATAGCCAAAGGCTCCGTGCCGCCGGAGAACAATTTTATCCGGCGGCCCGTTTTTGAGCGGACTGCCCGATGCCTCCGGCATCTGCTCCCATGTCAGGGAAACGCTCTGGCGCTTTTTTTTGCCCTGACTGTATTCAATGATTTGGGCATGGTTTGCGGCAACCTGCACCACGTCCAGAAAACCCCCCTCATCGAGAAAATAGCGGCACACCGGGTGGTTGTCGGAGTTTTTCCCGGCAGCGACCATCAGGCCCCGTGGGGGTAAAAACACCTGCCGGATATCGGCAAACAGGCGCTTGGCGAATTGTTCACTGTCAAATGGCCCAATGGCGCGCTCAACCCGGATCTCGCCATTGGCCTGCCCTGAAAACAGCACCAGGCCCTGGATGCTCATGATCACGCACTTGATGCGGGCGGATTGCGGCATCACCCGGGTGACGGAAATGCCGTGGTAAGTCTCATTATTGGGCATCCGGGCGGTCATGGAATGCACCATCTGCCGGGGGGTGTCTGCAAATACCTGCCGGCAGCCCGCTTTCACACGGGATTGAAAAACAGGGCCTTCCAGCCTGATTTCCGGCAGCCCGGCACATCCGGCTGCCATGAAAACCAGGAAAACCAGGATAAATGCCGGCCGGACAGGCCGAAAGCCCCTGCAATGGGGATATTTTCCGTTATTCAACTTTTTCCAGACTCATGGGCATACCGCTTTCCTGTTCCAGATCGTCGTCATAGAAATAATCACCCCGCAGCAGGCCCTTTTCCTTCATTTCCAGCCGGGCCGTGTAATAGACCGATCCCCCGGAGAGAAACACCAGGTAAACCTCGTTGCCGCTGACCCTTCCGGTAACGTTGTAATGGCCGATGTGGCCCTCGATTCTGCCGTTTGTTTGCTCAAGCACGCCCTTGCCCCATCCAAACGGGGTATTGGGATCCACATCCGCGTCCTGCCATTTGCCTTCCACGTTTATGGCAGGCGCCCTGTCCCCGGAAATATCGGCCAGCCAGGGATCAATGCCGTCTCTTGTCAAACCTGCGGCACAGGAAATCAGTGCCGCGGCCATCAACACCAGAAAACCGCTGTAAATCCAATGTTTCATCATCAACCCCCTTTTGCGGATAAATTGAAGTATTGCCTGTTGCAAACAAAAAGTTCGCACGGACTGCTGAAATAAAATATTATTCCAAATCAGCCGGGTGCAAGCGATTTGTCCGCCGGCCCCTATGGGGCCTGTTCAAACACGCTGTCGGCAATCTTCGGGTTGATCCTTGTGTCATGGAACACAATGCGGGTATAAGAGGTTTCATCCTCGTAAATAAAAGCCGACTCGATCACACCCGGGGTATCTGTAAGCTGAAGTTCGATCTTTTCAATTACCCCGGAAATGTTTTTGTCCACAGGGGTCAGCACCACCCTTTGCCCTTTTTTGAGTTCCGCGGCAAAAGCAGTGTTTTTGTCAAACCCGCCCCGGAGCCACTGGCCCACCTGCTCCAGAAAAACGCGCATGGCCTCCAGATCCCTGCCCTGCCGGGCGGCCATGCCGTCTTCGCCCATGGCGTACTGCCGGATCCGGTCCCGGTTCATCAGCAGGATGCTTTTTACGGGATCGGTGTATTCCCAGCGCAGCGAATCCGGGGCCCGGAAATACAGCTCGCCTTTGGATATCAGGGGATTGTCGAGCATTTCCAAATGCTTTTCCTGGACAAACCGCGCTTTGACCGCCCGGATACCGGCTGCCTGATCTCCGATCTCCTCCATGGTGTCGGCCCAGCCGGTAAAAAACGGCACGGCACACATCAGCGCAGCAAAAAGTCCAAACCGGGAAAAAATCCTGCGCGCGAAGACAATGCCGGCCATCAGCCCATCCCCCCGTCCACACTGATCACCGCGCCGGTGATATAAGAGGCATCCTCTGAGCACAAAAACCGCACCACCTTTGCCACTTCCCCGGGCCGGCCGATGCGGGCCATGGGAATCATCTGCTTGATAAAATCCACGGGCGCCTCCTGGATCATTTCAGTTTCAATAAGGCCCGGGGCTACCACGTTAACCCGGATGCCCAGGCGTGCCACTTCGGCCGAAACCGCCTTGCTCGCCCCGATCAGTCCGGCCTTGGCCGCCGAGTAATTGGCCTGGCCCCGGTTGCCCCGGATGCCGGAAACCGAGGAAAGGGTCACCACCGATCCCCGTTTTTTGCGCATCATCTGCTTTAACACCGGCTTTGTGACATTGTAGAATCCTGAAAGGGCCGTGGTGATCACGTCATGCCAGTCTTTTTCCGGCATCATCACAAACAGCCCGTCTGCAGTAATCCCGGCATTGTTGACCAGCACCCCGATGTCATGGCCTGCGGCAATCTCTGCCACCGCCTCTTTGGCGGCAGCGGCATCCGTGATATCAAAACCCATTATTTCCGCGGACCCGCCGGCGCTGCGGATTTCATCCCTGGTCTGCTCGGCCGCATCCCGACCGGATCGGTAATTGAGGATCACAAAATAGCCGCAGGCAGCCAGTTCCAGGCCAATCGCCCGCCCGATGCCGCGTCCGCCGCCGGTTACAATCGCTGTTTGCTGATCCATATATCTGCTTTCTCCTAAACTGAGCGTTTCAAATAAAGAAATAACTTCCTGACTTTACTTAACACTTAAAACTTAACACTTAACACTATCACCCGGTGCGCAGCACCTGGATAAAGGACCTGCCCAGAGTTTGTCCGTTCATTGTGCAGGTGCCTTCAAATTCCGCATAGTTCATGTGCTTGGCCACTTTGACCGCGCAGGTTTCAACCTCCGCATTCAGGGGGATTTGCGGGCAGAAGAATTCCGCATCCTTGATGCCAACGATAAACCCGCCGCCGGAATGGCTCGCCGGGTCTTTTTCCAGCTCCCTCCACCGGATCTGGATACCCGAGGTCTGGGCCACCAGCTCAATTAACACCACCGGATGAACATAACCGTCCATTTGCATGGGCCACCCCGCGGAAATTTTGGACCTGGCCACTGCCTTTTGCGCGTCTGCGGCCACGATGCTGTCCACGAGCTTCATGGCATCGCGCTGGATCAAATATTTTTCGGTATCTGACAAATCCTGGCTCATGGACAGGCACCAATGACACGGCACGGGCATGGATGCACGGGCAGAAACCATTCATATGTGAAAGAAGATTGACTTTGCAGGGGACGGCTGGTATTTTTGGTCATTTCAGGGTTCCGGAGAAATTCAGAATACGGTAATAAGTGATATTTTAGACTCGCCTGATTTTTCAACATAAAATAAATTTACTGGTTTGACAAGGTCATTTCAATGCAGCAGCTCATTGACGAACTCAAGACAAAGATTGTTGATACACTGTATCTAGAGGATATCACGCCCGGAGAAATCGACGAAAAAGCGCCCCTGGTAGGCGGCGATCTGGGCATTGACTCCATTGACATTCTGGAACTGGTAATGATGGTGGAGCAGGACTACGGCGTTGTCATTGACAACAAGGAGGTCGGGGAAAAAGTTTTTGCCTCTGTTGCCGCCCTGGCCGAATATATCCGGGACAACCGGCCTCAGACAGCAGACATCACCGGATAACCAAGCCATGAAATTCAAACTTATCTATCCCAAATGGGCCAAGCTGGCCCGTCAGACCGAATTTCACCTTCCCCCCCACGGGCCGGTGGTCTTTGCCGCAAGCCTTCCCGACGACGTGGAAGTCACATTCGTGGATGAAAACCTCCAAGACATTGATTTTGATGAATCCGTGGACATGGTGGGCATTTCCATGATGCTGACCATCCAGGTCAAACGGGGATGGCAGATCGCCGACCATTACCGGAAAAAGGGAATTTGTGTGATTTTCGGCGGCATTGCCGCAACCCTTCATGCCGAGGAAACCGCGCAGCGCGCGGATGCCGTGTTTCTGGGCGAGGCCGAAGGAAAAATGGACCAGGTCTTTGATGATTTCCGCAACAACCGGCTGCAGAAATTCTACAACGCCCTGGAAGCGCCCCCGGCCATTGAAAACGTGGGCCCGGCCCGAAGGGATATTTTAAACAAGAGCCTCTACAATTACCGGGGCATCCAGATGGTGGACCTGGTGCACGCCTCCCGGGGCTGCCGGTTTAACTGCTATCCATGCGCGGTTGCCTACCTGGGCGGCCGCCGTTTCCGGCCGCGGCCCGTTGACCGGACAATCGGGGAAATCGCCGGCATTGACAACAACCGCCTGTTTCTGGTGGACAACTCCCTTGCCCAGGACACCCAATGGGAAAAGGACTTGTTTGCCGAAATGATCCCTTTGAAAAAAAACTGGTGCAGCCATCCCATCGAGGACGACCCCGCAGTCCTGGACCTGGCTGCCCAAGCCGGGGCCTGGTTTGTTTACCAGGCGGTGTTTGACACCTCGGATTACATCCGGGAGCGCATCCGGCGCTATCACGATCACGGCATTGCCGTGGAAGGCACCATTTTGCTGGGCCTTGACCGGCATACCGAGGATTTTATCAAGGAACTGGTGGATTTTCTGCTGGAAATTGAACTGGACCTGGCCGAATTTACCGTGCTCACCCCGTTTCCCCACACCCGGGCCTGGGACCGGCTCCACGGAGAAAACCGGATTTTCTCCTATGACTGGGACGATTACACCGCAGACAAGGTGGTTTATCACCCAAAGCAGATGAGCGCCGAGCGCCTGCAGGAACTGCTGTTTTACGCCTGGGATACCTTTTACGCCGGCAAACCCCAGCAGATGCGCATGTTTGAGCTTTTCCAAAAGGTTATGCGCAAGGAAAAGGCAAGCGGCACGTTTCAGCCCAGGGACCGCAACCTGATCGACCAGGCATTCGGCCGGCCGGTGAAACGATAGATCCGCACCAGAAGCCGTAAACTTTTTTTCCGTATTTAGGGTTCGTCACAAAATAACTTGAACAGTTGGCTTGTCCTTTTTCCCGTCTTCTTTGTTGCTGCGTCGGTCAAATAGCTTGCTATTCTCCCTCCTCGCGCCTCGAAGACGGAAAAAATTCCGGCGCCAAATTTGCCCAACTTATTTTGTGACGAACCCTTAGTGCCCGAACGAAAACCATGATTTTTCGTCAAGGGCAAGGACGGCGAAAATTTTAACCGCAGGAATACGCGACGTATTTTGAGGATTAAAATTTGAGCCGGACGCAGAGATTGGCGAAAAAGACGGTTTTCGTTCAGGCACTATTTAAACCAGCAGGGCCAGAGACGCGTGCAAAACCGCTGTCACCGCAAGCAGAATCCCGGTTTTCCGGTGGGTGCGCGGCGATATTCGGATGATATGCAGTCCGGTTGTCAGCTGCCAGGCCACCAGCACCAGGTTGACAATTCCCAAAGCCAGGATCATTTCCACCTCTCCAAAATCTTGTCCTAAACGTTTCAATTGTTAAAAATTGATGGCCCCGTAAAAAGTCTGATTTCAGATGGTGCCGTAAAAATTTGAAACGCTCGGTTTGGGTTCATATCTATTCGGCTGCTTCGGTTGGGGCCGCATCAGATGCCACGGTCACGTTCACGACATCTGTGTTGCGACTGCCGTGCATGTTGCACACGGCACGGGCGCTGATCGTAAAATCCTGGTCTGCGGCGTGAAAATAGCGCACGGTAAACTCTTCCTCAGGAGGCTTGCTGAAATTGGAATACTCCCACTTTTCAACCAGTTCACCGTTGATTTCCAGCTCCACCAGCTCGGTGTAATGCATGAAATTATTGCCGGAATGCGACACATGCACCAGTATCTCCACCTCCTGGCCGGGCTGCGCCGACTCCGGGGCCTCGATGCGCACCGCAGACTCGTTTGCAAAAGCCGTTGTCAATGTCACCCAAAACAAGACCAGAACTGCTATCCCCACAATCCTGCCAATTTTCATTTTCTTCTCCCCTTTGCGTCAATCCTTGGTTGCTTTCCAAAACCGCTGCCAGCAAACCCATAAAATAATCCCGCCGGGCAGAAATCGCCAGCAAAAACCACCCCTGTCCGGTTTTTCAAGCAATAAACCGGGAGTTTCAAATTTTTAAAGTTTTTATTTCCCTATTACCTTATTGGTCCCGGGTTCGGCCAGGGAAAACCGCTGCCAAGGAAGGCCTGCGGTCGGAGTCGGTTTTTGAAGCGACATTGAGCGTTTTTACGGAAAAATTCAGCAAATGCCGAAGCGTGAAAATTTCAAACTGTTTGAGGCCGATAGGCCGAGTTTTTGAAATTTCAGCGAAGGCATTTGATGAATCCGTAAAAACGGTCAGGAGCGAAAAAACTGACCCCGACCGCAGGCCTTCCTTCCTATAACTTTTATCAGATATGACAAAACCGAATGCACAAGGAATGGAATTCTGGTATAAATCAAGTCAAAACAACAATCCGAAAAAGCTTTTTAAAGGGTCATCCGGTAGATGCCGGGATAGACTGAAATTCCCAGATAGTTGATCGAAGACTCAAGCACATCGGTCGGACCGGCGGCGGCCCGAGAATGG